>JAQXSU010000073.1 GCA_029219125.1 Bacillota bacterium | reverse complement strand
TATGCTGATACTCAGCATAAGGCTTTTTGTGCTGACGATTCTCCAGCAGGATAAATGGGAAGAAGCAGCTGCCAGCCAGAGCACCAAGGAAATCACCACCTCTGCGCCCCGAGGAGAGATCCTGGACCGGTATGGACGTGTCCTTGCAACCAACAAGCAGCTGTTCACGGTGACCTTCAATGCCAGCGGACTTTCTACAGAGGAGATTAATCAGTCAGCCTATGGTCTGGTGAAGCTGCTGGAAAAAAACGGGGATGCCGAAAAGATGGTGGATAATTTCCCGATCATTATTACGAAAAAAGGCAACTTTAAATATACATTTGACGATGAAAAGAAAGAATGGCTGAAGGATCAGGGATTTCCGAGCGGTCTGACGGCCGAAGAGGCCTACGACAGGCTGCGGACAAAATACGAAATTGACCCGACGCTGGACCGGTTTGAAGCGCTGGAGGTACTGCAGGAGACCCACAGCGTCTATCCGCCTATCGTAGTTTACAGCATGACCTGGGTATACGATAATCAGAAGACAAATTTCCTGAGTAAATACGGCCTGAAGGATGTGGAATATACCGACGAGGAGACCGGAGAAAAGAAGACCCGGCAGATGACGGCAGAAGAGGCATTTCAGGCTTTGCGTGAAATGTATAAGCTGGACGAATTTATTCCGGAAGGAAAGACAAAGGTTCTCTCGGATAAACAGGTCCGGAAGATTTTCATGATCCGCGAAGAAATCAAGAGTCTGGGATTCAATAAATACCAGTCCAGCACCATTGCCAAGAATATCAGCGATGAAACCATCGCCTACGTGGAGGAAATGGGAGATGTGCTGAAGGGCGTGGAAATCTCCTCAGAAACAGTCCGTTACTATCCGAACGGTCGGTTGGCTTCCCACATTCTCGGCTACATGGGCAGCATTTCCGACAGTGAATATGAAACCTATGTAAAGGAAAAAGGTTATCAGGCGGATGACCTGATAGGTAAAGACGGCATCGAGGCCAGCATGGAAGAGAAGCTGCGCGGCACAGACGGGGTAAAGACTATTCAGGTCAATAACCAGGGCGATTATATCGACACCCTCAGCGAGACAGAACCGGTATCCGGCAAGAGCGTTTATCTGACTATTGATATGGATCTGCAGAAGGTGGCCGAGGATACGCTGGAAAACGTGATCAAAGCCGTAAAGAACGGAACGGCATTCAAGGGAAAATACGGTACATCCAGCACCGTTGCTTCGAAGAACTGCAGTTCCGGTGCGGTAGTTGCAATCGATGTGGATACGGGTGATGTACTGGCCATGGCCAGCTATCCCGATTACAATCCGAACATTTTCGCAGAAGGCATTTCCGTGAAAGACTGGGCTTCCGTGCAGAGCGTCAATCCGAGAGATCCTCTGGCTGCGACGCCGCTGTATAATGTGGCAACGAAGGCCTCTGTTCAGCCTGGTTCCATTTTCAAGCCGGTGACTTCGGTTGCCGCGCTGGAGGCAGGACTGAATCCGGATACGCCGATTTATGATAAAGGATATATCACCATAGGAGATACCACCTACGGCTGCGACTCCTGGAACAGATACCGGGGCAGCCATGGAACGGAAACGCTGGTAACGGGAATCCAGAATTCCTGCAACTATTATTTCTACTGTATTGCAACGGGTAAGAACTGGCAGACAGGTCAGTCTCTTGGCTATGCAGACAAGATCTCCATCGAGAAAATCATGGATGTGGCTTCTGAATTCGGGCTGGGCGAAAAGACCGGAATCGAGTTATCTGAAGCAGTAACGGCCCTTCCTTCCGCGGAAGGTAAAATGCGGAACACGAAGAATTATCTCTGGTATACCCTTTATGCTTCTGCCAGCCAGTATTTCCCGTCTTCCGTGTATAACGATGAAGAACTGCTGAGAAAAAATATCGATACGATCTGTAGCTGGATTGAGGAGAATCCGGACCGGGGAACCCTCATCCAGAGGATTGCGGACCAGACAGATGTGCGGGCATCCAAGGTGGAGGCTATGGCGGATCTGTGTAAATTCTCCTTCTTCAATCAGGCTCAGTGGACTGTGGGTGATGAATTCAGTATCGCCATCGGTGAAGGTGAAAACTCTTACACGCCGCTGCAGATTGCCAATTATGTGGCGACCCTGGGAAATGACGGTAAGAGAAATCAGGTCAATATTGTCAAAGGCATTGAGGACGAAGGGGAGACGGTGAAGCCGGAGCCGTATCAGATCAATGTTTCCACCGATAAACTGGATAAGGTGCTGGAAGGCATGCGTCGTGTAGCCACAAGCGGTACGCTGGCAGGCATTTACGGCAGATTTCCGATCGAAGTGGCAGGTAAGACCGGTACAGCAGATAAAGACGGAAAAATCAATCCGAAGGATGAGGTGGCTTATGTGAAGAGCCATCTGTCGCAGATCACATCTGCGGTGACCTGGGAACAGGTGGAAAAGCAGATGGAAAAAATGATGAAAGAGGATCCTGAAAAATACCCGACAGAAAATGATACCGTGGACGCAGCGCTGATCAAAGCAAGCAAAAACAAGGTGACCCAGACGCAGATCAACCAGTTTAAGGAGGATTATGTCCCGTTTGCCTGGACCATCACGCTGGCGCCGTATGACAATCCGAAGATTGCGGTGGTTGCCATGCTGATCCAGGGAAAGACTTCCTACAATGCAGGTCTGGTGACCAGAGAGGTCATCGGTGAATACCTGAAGGTCAGTGAGGATTATGCGGAAGCGGATTTCTCGACGAAGATGCAGTAAGATACGGATACTCTGGAGGAAATGAAATGGGAAAAGTGATTGTGGTTGCTTCCGGAAAGGGCGGCACGGGAAAGACCACCATGGTGGCCAATCTGGGTGCGACTCTGGCCATGGAAGGCTATAGGACTCTCGTGATAGATATGGACATGGGCCTTCGAAACCTGGATCTGTATCTGGGGCTGGAAAGCAACGTGGTATATGATGTTAGTGATGTGATGAACGGGGTCTGCAGGATCAAGCAGGCGCTGATAAAGGATAAAAGCTTTCCGGGACTGTATCTGATGGCTGCTTCTCCGAAAAAGGCAGACGGGGAGATCACGCCGCTTCATATGAAAGTGCTCTGTGAAAAGCTGAAAGAGCAGTTTGATTATATCATTGTGGACGGCCCTGCCGGGATTGATGACGGACTGGCGGTCGCCTCCGCCGGTGCGGAAATGGCTGTTGTGGTGGTGTCGCCGGATTATGCGGCGGCCAGGGACGGCGAGATGGTGCGGCTGGTGCTGAAGGAAATGGGCATTGAAAAGGTCGGCTTCATCGTCAACAAGCTGAACATGGAGATGATCCGAAAAGGCTTCGCTCCGGATGTGTCTGAAATCGTCCGGGGTTTTCAGCGGGAGCTTCTGGGCGTCATCCAGTCCGATGAAAACATCAGCATATCCACCAATCTGGGTGTGCCGGTGGTCTTCATGCGGGAGACTTATATAGCGGATAATTTCCGGAAGATCAGCCGGAGAATCGCAGAATATTAGAGCAATAGAAAAGGGTGCGGACGCACCCTTTTTTTGATGATTTTTTGTTTCCGATGGCTTCGTTCGTGCCGGATCATGTAATTGGATCCGGTATGGTCAGGGAAGCGGCAAGCTGCTGCAGCAGGATAACTGCCTCGGCCTTCAGCGATGCGTTGGCATAGATCCCCAGGTCCGCATAGGACATGGCTTTTTCCATACAGGTCATCGCCCGTGCCGGATCATCTGTGCAGGATTTGCCTGCCGCGAGAAAACTCCGGGCCAGAAGGGCGGCAAATTCATCGGCAAATTCCGAAGGATATGTTTTCTCCATAGCTATGACGAATGACCAGTCCTCCGATAAAACGGCAGCTTTCGCTGCGGCCAGGGCGGCATAGGAGTTGCTTCCCTTCTGCTCCTGCGCCGGGACATTTTCCTTTTCTGATTCATCCGATGAGAAGTCCAGAATGTCCGGAATGTTCAGTACATCTGCCAGGTATTTCAGCGTTTTTACGGAAGGCAGAGCTGTGCCGTTTTCAATCTGACTCAGCATATTTCGGGTAATGAAATCACCGACTACCTGGCTTTGGGTCATTTTCTTTGCGATGCGGGCTTCCTTGATGCGATGGCCCAGTTCTTTGGTGTTCATTGAATCACCCTTTCAAAAGAATGCCTTTTTCTTTGCATAAAAAGGTAAATTAAATTTACTACAAATGTACCAGAAAAAGCAACAAAAAGCAAGGGTTTTCTTTGTATCTGACAACAAAAAAATCTGAAACAATTGAAAATGCCCGGATAACATATTTTGCGCATCTTCGACAGGAAAAAAGAAAAAAAGATTGACATTTTTGGTTCTATGACATACAATAAGGTAAATAAAATTTACCAACCTGCGCGAATCATTGTGGAAGAAGGAGGAAAGATTATGATTGCATGGTGGGATTCACTGGATACTGTCATGAAGGTGCTTTACTGCATGGCGATACCTGCGACTCTGGTGCTGGTGATTCAAACGGTCCTTTCATTGCTCGGGGGATTTGAGGGTGGTGCCGGTGTGGATTTTTCTGATACATCGGGGCTGTCCGGTGATGTGGGGCTGGATTTTGATGTCGATTTCGATGGGGGTTCTGATATAAGCGAACTTGCCGACGCAGATCTTGGGGATGGCAGTTCGGCTTCCCTGGATGGGGGCAATCCGGCGGATTTTTCCATCGCCAGCATGTTTTCGGTACAGGGCATCGTCACATTTCTGACAGTCATGGGCTGGGTCTCCATCGCATCCATCAGTGCAGGTGCAATTCCTACCATTGGGATCGCCTTCGGATGCGGCGTCGGTCTGCTGACCATGTATCTGGCTGCGAGGCTGATGTTTGCTTCCCGTAAACTGACGGAAAACGGCACGGTGGATCTGCGCAATGCCATAGGGGAAAACGGCACGGTGTATATCCCGGTACCCGCCGGCGGGAAAGGCGAAGGAAAAATCAACCTGTATTTACAGGGGCGCTATACAGAGGCGAGCTGCATCAACTTCGGATCGGAAATGCTTTCGACCGGAGAAACAGTGCGGGTTACCGATGTGAGAAATCATTTACTGGTTGTTGAAAAAGATGCGTAACTCTACGTGAAAAAAGGGAGGAAAGTATGAAAATAGGAGTATTGGTAGCAGTTATTCTTATCGCAGTGGTCTTGCTTGCCACACTGATCCTGATTCTGTCCAGATACAGAAAGTGTCCGTCGGATAAGGTCATGGTTGTCTATGGTAAGGTTGGAGCCGGCAAGGACGGGCAGGCAAGGAGCGCCAAGTGTATTCACGGTGGTGCAGCGTTCATCATTCCTGTGCTGCAGGCATATCAGTACATGGATCTGACGCCGATTTCCATCGGTGTGGATCTGACACAGGCTCTGTCCAAACAGAACATCCGTATTGACGTACCGTCCAGGTTTACCGTTGGTATTTCCACCGAACCGGGTGTCATGCAGAATGCGGCAGAGCGGCTTTTGGGACTGAAGCTCAGTGAGATCCAGGAACTTGCAAGAGATATCATCTTCGGACAGCTGCGTCTGGTGATCGCCACCATGGATATCGAAGAGATCAACATGGACAGAGATAAGTTCCTGCTGGCAGTATCCAATAACGTGGAAATCGAGCTGAAAAAGATCGGTCTCCGTCTGATTAACGTAAACGTAACGGATATCAATGATGAGTCCGGATACATTGAAGCACTGGGTAAAGAGGCTGCGGCCAAGGCCATCAACGATGCCAAGAAGAGCGTGGCAGAAAAGAACAGAGATGGTGAGATTGGTCAGGCCAATGCTCACAGAGACCAGCGTATCAGCGTAGCTGCTGCAGACGCAACCGCAATCGATGGTGAAAATAATGCGAAGATCGAGATAGCACAGTCCAATGCACGCCGTCGTGAAAAGGAAGCAGAGGCACTGAAAGTGGCCACTGCTGCAGAAGCGGTACAGGCTGCCAGAGCGAAGCAGGAAGCTTATGTGGCACAGCAGGAGGCAGAGCAGACTCGTGCGGAACTGGAAAAGGCTACACAGACTGCGGATATCATTGTAAGCGCTGAAATCGAAAAGAGAAAAGCCGAGATTGCTGCAGAAGCGGAAGCGGAAGTCATGAGAAGAAAAGCCAAGGGTGAAGCGGATGCCATCTACATGAAGATGGAGGCGGAAGCACGCGGTACCAGAGAACTGCTGGAGAAGCAGGCAGAAGGTATGCGGCTGCTGGTTGAAGCTGCCGGCGACAACGCTGACGATGCAGTGAAACTGATGATCGCTGATAAGCTGGAAGAACTGACGAGAATTCAGGTTGAGGCCATTAAGAATATCAAGATCGACAAGGTAACGGTATGGGACGGAAACGGCGGTGAGAACGGAAAGACTGCCACGGCGAATTTTCTGTCCGGCATGATGAAATCCATTCCGCCGATGAACGAGCTGTTCCGGCAGGCTGGCATGGAACTTCCGGAATTCCTGGGAAAGGATCTGACCGGAGAAGAACATCCGGTTTGCGAAGAGCATGAGGTTTGCGAAGAGCATGCGGAACACCGGGAGATGGCAGCAGAAACTCTGACTTCAGACGCACCTGCAGCGGAAGGGACTGCGGGAAGTACGGACGCGGACGAAGCATAAGAAGAATATATTAAGAAGCATATATACTGAAAAAAATGAGGAACTGCCGGAGCGGTTCCTCGTTTTTTTAGGTTGATGCATCTATGCGGGCGGATCAGAACCTGATTTTGCGGATCAGAACTTGATCCCCTTGCTGTTTACTCCCACGTTCAGAATCAGGCCCACGGAGATCATGCTGGCGATGACAGAGGTACCGCCGCCGGAAAGGAATGGCAGGGTGATGCCTGTTACCGGCATGAGACCGATGGTCATGGCGATGTTTTCGAAGATCTGGAACAGGAACATGCCTACGAAGCCCACCACGATGAGGGCGCCGTACAGATCCTCTGTATCCCTCAAAATCCGTGTGAAGCGCCATGTCAGCAGGCCGTACAGCAGAATCACGCCGAAGCCGCCCAAAAAGCCCAGTTCCTCGCCCACTACAGAAAAAATGAAGTCGGATTGCTGCACGGGAATGAAGTCCAGTGACTTCTGGGTCCCCTGGAAAAGCCCGGTTCCCCGGAAACCGCCGGAACCGATGGCGACCTTGGACTGCCATACCTGATAGTTTCCCGGCAGGCTCAGGTTGTCCGGATGGAGGAAGGCTTCGATTCTGTCCTTCTGGTAATCACCGAGAAAACGATATGCGATCGGGATCATTGCCACGGTCAGGCCTGCACACTGGAAGAAGACCTTATAGTCGATGCCTGCGAAGAATACCATGAAGATCCAGATTACGATGTAGACCAGAGCGCTTCCCAAGTCCTCCTTCAGGACGATGGCGATGATGGGCGCCGCATAGAGAACGGCCTTGAATACGCCTGCGAAATTCCGCAGCTCGCCGCTGTGCTCCGACAGATAGCCTGCCATGATCAGTACGAAGGAAATCTTCACGAATTCCGAAGGCTGCAGCGTCGTGATCCCAAGATCGATCCAGGAGCGTGCGCCGTACTGTTCAATACCAAGACCCGGGATGTACACTGTCGCCAGAAGCAGCACAGAAAGGGCATACAGCAGCTTTTCCAGTCCGTAAAAAAAGTTGTAGTTTACAGCAAGAACCACAACGATACAGCAGAATCCCAGCAGGTAGGCAATGGCCTGAATGATGACTGCCCGCCCCTCACTCCAGCTCAGGACGAATCCGTCGTCATATATGGTGCTTTCCAGCATCAGAAGGCTGACAAAGCCCAGAATTACAATCAGCAGCAGTGCGATTTTATCTATACTTTTTAATGTGTTAAAAATTTTGTTCATTTCTTGTCCTTCTTCACCTTGACATTTCGTTTACTAAAACATTATAATATATATTGTATGATTATATCAAGGTTTAATTATGTAATGCAATTCAGAATCAGATAAAAAATACGTGAACAGTTTATTGAAAAAAAGGAAACAGAAAAGCAGAAGGAGGTGTATTGATGCTGATAAAAATTATTATCGGACTTATCGCACTGGTAATCGGTGCGTTGATCGGATATATATATCGTAAGAATGTGGGCGAGAAAGCAATCGGCAGTGCCGAACAGAAAGCAAGAAACCTGATTCTTGATGCTGAAAATAAATCCGAAACTATAAAAAAAGAAACTATCCTGGAGGCAAAGGAGGAGGCACACCGCTTAAGAAGTGAGGCTGAAAGAGACGCCAGAGAGCGCCGTGCTGAAATCCAGCGTTCCGAAAGACGACTGATTCAGAAGGAGGAATCCCTCGACAAAAAGATTGAAAACATCGAAAAGAAGGAAGAAAGCATTACAAAAAAAGAACAGATTTTAATCGATAAGCAGAAAGAGCTGGACGGTTTCCTGGCCAGACAGATGGAAGAACTGGAGCGAATCTCCGGTTACACCGTAGAAGAAGCCAAGGCGATTCTTCTGGCAAACACTGAGAAGGAAGTTCGTCACGAAGCTTCCATCATGATCAAGGAAATTGAGACGAAAGCCAAGGAAGAAGCAGATAAGAAGGCCAAGTACATCATTACCGGCGCCATTCAGAGATGTGCTGCCGACCATGTGGCAGAATCCACCGTTTCGGTGGTGAACCTGCCGAACGATGAAATGAAGGGCAGAATCATCGGACGCGAAGGAAGAAATATTCGTACCATTGAAACCCTGACCGGCGTAGATCTGATCATCGATGACACACCGGAGGCAGTAATTCTTTCCGGCTTCGACCCTGTAAGAAGAGAGATTGCCAGAATTGCGCTGGAAAAGCTCATCGTGGACGGTCGTATCCATCCTGCCAGAATCGAAGAGATGGTGGAAAAGGCAGAAAAGGAAGTCAATGCGACGATCAAGGAAGAGGGCGAACAGGCTACCTTCGAAGTGGGCATTCACAACCTGCATCCGGAACTGGTGAAGCTGCTCGGAAGACTCCGGTTCAGAACATCCTACGGTCAGAATGTGCTGAAGCACTCGGTGGAGGTTGCTCATCTGGCAGGTCTCATGGCAGGAGAACTGGGTCTGGATGTGAAGCTGGCCAAGCGTGCCGGTCTGCTCCATGACATCGGCAAGGCACTGGACCACGAAGTGGAAGGAACACACGTAGATATCGGTATCGATGTGCTGCGCAGATATAAAGAATCCGAAGCAGTCATCAACGGCATGGCAGCCCACCACGGTGACTATGAAGCAAAAAGCATGGAAGCCGTGCTCATTGCCGCCGCTGATGCACTGAGCGCTGCCCGTCCGGGAGCCAGAAGAGAGACCCTGGATGCTTATATCAAGCGTCTGGAAAAGCTGGAGGAAATCGCAAACACCACGCCGGGCGTGGAAAAATCCTTCGCTATCCAGGCAGGTCGGGAAATCCGCATCATCGCCAAGCCGGATGATGTCAATGACGAGGAAATCGTATTCCTCGCCCGGGAAATTTCCAAGAAGATTGAGGCAGAACTGGAGTATCCGGGCCAGATCAAGGTCAACGTGGTACGGGAAACCAGAGCCATCGATTACGCCAAATAGCGACCGTGCAGGCGCCGAAGCAAGACGCTGCGACGGTCTCAGGACGGTCATTCGACGGTCTGACAGAAAATCGCATAACAGGAGCCGCAGAACCGGATATATTCCCGGCAAGCGGCTCTTTTTCTTGCTGTTTTGTTTGACGACTGTGCATTGCCTGTGGTATTCTATAAAGTGGCAAGCTGCCGCAGGTGCAGATTGCCGGAGGTGATATTTTGGAACTGCAGAATCCTTGCGGGAAGCAATTGAACGAAGAAAACAGAATATTTTATCATAAACTGTTTCACATCGGTATTCCGGTGCTGATTCAGCAGATCGTTTCCATCGGTCTGAATCTGGTGGACACCATCATGGTAGGCCGGGTTTCGGAAAATGCCCTGGCGGCTGTGGGAGCTGCCAACCAGATCTATTTCATTTACAGTATTGTGATTTTCGGTATATTCAGCGGCGCTTCGGTGTATGCTGTTCAGTACTGGGGGATCCGGGATCTGGCCAGCCTGCG
>JAQXSU010000072.1 GCA_029219125.1 Bacillota bacterium | reverse complement strand
TAGAGTCTGGCCGCAGTGGATCCGTTGGCAAAGATGGCCTTCACCTGACTGTCTCGCAGAATCAGAGACAGATCGGCAGGCACCACATTCCGAATGGAACTGTCGCTGGAGCCTTCGATATCACATTGGCTGACCACATCCCAGATGGCTATATGATGTTTCAGCAGCAGCTGTTTCTTTTTCTCGATGGTCTGCGGAACCGGTTCTTCTGTCAGAGCAGCTGTGACCTTCCAGAACCGGTTCTGCGGATGCCCGTAAAAAAACTGGTTTTCTCTTGATTTCACCGATGGAAATGTACCGAGTATCAGCACCTTGCTTTCTGCATTGTAAACCGGTGCAAACTGATGGGTCAGTCTTTCTGCTGCCATTCTGCATCTTCCCTTCTGTATGTTATATTCTATAGTGTAATCTGTCTGGCACGGATTGGCAAGTAAAATATCCGGAAGTGACGGGGTTTCAGAAGGCATAGAACGCTTCCCTGGCGGAAATTATTTCCTTCCGCTCCTTTCTCCACCTCTTTCCCGGTGATCCCTTTCAATCCGCTCTTTCCAGCTTCCGTCGATTCTGGCAGAACTGCACCGCATGGCAGCAACGGTGTCTGCCATGACCTGATAGTTCAGTTCCACACCGGCACTGTCGTTTTCATAGGTCACTGCCCGGTCTTCATCGATACCGAAGGCAGCTGCCTCTGCCACAGCATCCATATTGGCGCCCAGAAAGATGAATTCCCATCCCATTTCCTTATGGGCTTCGATCATCTGCTTCACCCGATGCCGGCTGTATCTCCGGCTGGCGTTTTCCATTCCGTCGGTGGTGATTACGATAATGACTTTTTCCGCCCGCATCGGTTCTGCCGTCATCCGCTGCGCGTGATCAATCTTTTCGATGGTTTTTCCCACTGCATCCAGCAGGGCCGTGCAGCCGCGTACATAGTACTGCTTCTCCGTCATGGGCAGCACACCCCGCACATCCATCCGGTCATGGAGGATCTCGTACTTGTCATCAAAGAGCACCGTGGTAATTACAGCTTCACCGTCCGTTTCCTTCTGCTTCTTCACCATGGCATTGAAACCGCCGATAGTATCCTTCTCCAGACCAGCCATGGATCCGCTTCTGTCCAGGATAAATGCCAATTCTGTCAAACCTTTTTTCATTTCATATTCTGCTACTCAAAATATAGACAAAAATGTCCATATCGAGATTATTACTGCTTCATCCTGCGTGCTTTGGAGAAGGCATGCCTTTCTCTACTCGCAGGTTCTATGCACAGTCCACAGTCGTAAATTCCCGACTAGCCATCGGTACATGTGTATGCTTGCTTTTTAGCTTGCAACAGCATATACTTTCGCATCTCTCAGATTCAGTGCTGCATTCAGATCTCTGTCAATGACTGCTCCGCAGTGCGGGCAGCGGAAGATTCGATCTGATAGTTTCAGATCTGTTTTCAGATTTCCGCATCCATGGCACGTCTTGCTTGACGGATACCATGTATCTACAATTCTCAGTTCGATGCTGTTTTCTTTACATTTCGCACTGAGCTTCGTCCTGAATTCGTAGAACTTCTGGTTTGCCACTGCTTTCGAAAGATGCCTGTTCTTCATCATGCCCCTCACATTCAGATTCTCAATGGTGATATAGGACGGCTTGGTTTTCACCATGTCATATACGCACTTGTTTAAGTAATCTGTCCGGGTGTTTTCCAGTCTTTGATGAAGTCTCTGTACCTTCAACTTTTGCTTTTCTATATTTGAATAGCTTCCTCCTTTCTCTCCTCTTTTTTTCTCTTCCCTTTTCTTTGCTTCCAGCTTTCTGGATAAAGCCTTCTGCTCTCGTTTTAATTTCTTTTCCAGCTTTTTTATTGCAGAACTTTTATTGATGTTCCGAAAAACATCTCCATTCGACAAGGCTGCAAATTCCTTCAGCCCCAGATCGATGCCCAGGCCTTCTTTGGTAAGAACAGGCCTTTCTGCTACTTCGTCTGTTTCCACAAGCACAGATACATAGTAGCGTCCGGCTCTTTTGGAAACCGCCCCCGACCTGATGACATACTTCTCAGGATCGGTTGGAATATATCCCTTTTCTTTGAGCCGTACCCAGCCGATGGTTGGTATTTTAATCCTGTGCCTTTCGCAGCGGATTACTGCCTTCTTATCCGTCTTTACGAAATACATCTTGGGCTCATTCACACCCTTTTTCTTGAATTTCGGGAATCCGGCCTGATGTTTGAAGAATCTTCGAAAAGCCGAATCTGCATCCATGATGCTTTGTTTGACTGCCTTTGAGCTCACTTCCCTGATCCATGTATAATCCGGATGGTTGGGAATGAATTCGTTATTGAGCCAGACCGAAAAATCTATTCCGGTAACGAAGCGATTTTCTTTTTCATAGATTTCCTTATTGTGTGCAATGTAGAAGTTATATACAAATCTGCATACACCAATGGTTCTGTCAATCGCCTGCTTTTGCTCCGCTGTGGGCGTTAGCTCTGTTTTGTAACTCCGCAGCAATTTTCTCATCCTCTCTTAACTTTCTTTTGTATTTCCTTAGGTATACAACTAAATACATGAAGGTTTGATGCAATGTTCTGAATGGTTTCTTGCTGGGATGAGAGTGCTGCGTTATTTATAACTGATGTTTTCGTATTGAACTTCATGTAGAATTGATTTAAAGTGAGTACATTTTAACACATTTTATACTGTTATTCTACTTTTCGGGTTACTTAATATGTTCTCCTTTCCTTCATACATAATGCAATTTCTGTGATGTACTCAGTGTAACAGAAAGACAAAACAAAAAGGTCGCCGGGCAGGCGACATTTTTGCTTGTTCATATTTCTATTCTTATATGTTTTATGTGTGTTTTATGCCGCGCTTCCCAGCACAGCCTCCCCGAAGCAGAACAGTGCCTCATTTATCAGGAAAATATCATGCTCTCCCTTCTCCAGGAAAAACCGGACGATCACATCGGTCCGGCTGCTGTTTGACAGGGTGTAGCCTGCCCGCTGCAGCAGATCCAGCGTCTCATCCACAGACAGCTGCAGACCCACTGCCAGAGCCAGTACCGTTTCCTTCTTCGGATGGTAATCCGGATTGCTGCGGATCTTGGAAAACAGCTTTCGATCCAGATTGGCACGCTTGTAGACTTGGGAATCCTTATATCCCTTTTCATCCACCAGCCGCAGAACCATTTCCGAAAAGGTTTCCTCCAGGTTGTTTACCAGCTCCTCCAGGCTCCGTTCCCGAAGAACATCCGCATCTTCACATATGCTGGCACAGCAGATTTCATACTCAAATCTTCTTCTGCGCTCCTTTTCCTCTTCATCATGGAACGTATCGATATAGTGGCGAATCTCCTGAAACAGCTTTTCGCTCAGAGATACGGCACTCCGGTCGAAGACCACCAGATAGATATCCATCTCTTCTCCGTCGTCCTGTTCCATGAGAAACCGGCTGAAGGCACTCACTGCCACCTGCAGCGCCTGCTCCTTGGGATAGCCGTAGATACCGGCCGAAATCAGCGGAAAAGAAATAGACCGGCAGCCTTTTTCCGCTGCCAGCTTCAGAGAAGTCAGATAGGCGCTCCGCAGAAGTGTTTCCTCCCCCTGACTGCCGCCCTGCCAGATGGGACCGACGGCATGGACGATATATTTTGCGGGGAGGCCATAGCCCCCGGTGATAACCGCACTTCCCGTGGGACATGGGCTTTTTCGATTGCATTCCTCCTGCAGCTTTCTGTCTCCCGCCGCAGCGAAAATTGCGCCGCAGACACCGCCTCCCACCTGCAGTCTGGAATTGGCCGCATTGACGATGGCATCGGTGTGCATTTTCGTAATGTCATTATGTACGATCTGGAACGGCATAATGCACCTCCTGTTTCACTTCTGTAAATCTGTTATTCGAATCCGGCTCGGAACCGTTCGATCATTTCTCCGGTGAGGCTGATTCTGGCGGAATGTTCCGGAATTTCTTCCCGTTCCATCCAGACCCCCACAGACAGTTCCTCCGTATCCAGCCGGATTTCATCAGAGCCGTCCAGATCGCAGAAAAATCCCATCAGCAGTGTTTCACTGAAGGACCAGGGCTGGCTCTTATAGTAGCGGATGTTTTTCACCTTCAGGCCCACTTCCTCCATGACCTCACGTCGGACCGTCTCCTCCACCGTTTCTCCGATCTCGGTGAATCCGGCAATCAGAGCGTACCGCTTGTAGTCTCTGCCGCTGTATTTCGTCAGAAGCAGCCGGTTTTCGTCGGTGACAGCCACGATGACTGCCGGTGAAATTTTCGGATACACCGTGTGGCTGCAGACAGGACACTGCAGCATCCGCTCCCTTTCTGCATGGCGCAGTTCGCTGCCGCAGCGCCCGCAGTAACGGCTGCTGTCATACCAGTTTTTCAGCTGCTGGCCCGTAATTCCCGCAAACGCCTGATACTGCGGCTCGGCTTCCCGGAATATCCCTGTGCTCACCATGGAAAACTGCTCCGCTGCAGAAGGATTGAGCTTCGGCCGGTCCAGCGTCAGAAAATATGCCGCATCATCAATGGTAAACAGGTAGATGGCGTTTTCCGCCATGGCCGCCGCATTGGCACCCAGGTGGCGGAACCGGGGGTAAGTCAGTCCGTACGGCATCCCGTCTCTTGCAGCCACCTCTTCTTTTGTCGGCGGACCTCCCTTGATTCTGAGATCGCGGCTGACCGTCTTGTCTCCCTGCACCGACGCCAGCACGCATCCTTCGTCGTAGTATAGCAGGAAGCTGTCCGGCTGCGGTGCGGCAGGCCGATATTCATTATGATATATGTGTGGATAAATATCCTGGATCATTTCTAATTCCTCTCGCAGGAAAGGCGGCCTTCCGGAGAAAGCCGCCTGCCTGATCTTTTTCGTTTATTCTCTGCCGTCCCAGCAGTAGGTACAAAGTTTTTCTTTCGGCAGCCCGGTGGCTTCGATCATATCGTCCAGGCGGCAGAACCGCAGAGTGGTAAAGCCCATTTCCTTTCGAATTTCTTCCACCATGCGTTCATATTTTTCGTTGTTCGGATCTGCATATTCTGCAAGAATTTCACTGGTCTCTCTGCCGTTCTCCAGCCGGTGGATGACACGGCGGCTGATCAGATCCATTTCCGATTTGGAACGGGAGAAGTTGATGTAACGGCAGCCGAACATAATCGGCGGGCAAGCCGGCCGGATATGCAGCTCTCTGGCACCGATCTCAAACAGGTATTCCGCAGTCTCCCGAAGCTGAGTTCCCCGTACGATGGAGTCATCGATGAGGACGATGCTCTTATCCCGGATCAGCTCGTCCACCGTCAGCAGCTTCATCTTGGCGATGAGGTCGCGCTTGGACTGCACCGGCGGCATGAAGGAACGCATCCAGGTCGGTGTATATTTGATAAACGGGCGGGCATACGGCACATGGGACGCATTGGCGTAACCTACAGCAGCTGCGATGCCGGATTCCGGCACACCGGCTACGATGTCTGCCTCCACATCCCCTTTCTCCGCATCCCGCTTCGCCATGTTTTCACCGGTGCGGTTGCGCATTCTCTCCACGGTAATGCCCTCATAGGACGTGGCAGGGAAGCCATAGTACACCCAGAGGAACGTGCAGATCTTCATGTCATCGCCCGGATCCAGCAGCGTGACGCAGTTTCTTTCCGTAATCACCGCAATCTCACCAGGCCCCAGTTCTTTATAATCTTCATACTGCAGATTCCGGTACGCAAAGCTTTCAAAGCTGACGCAGAACCCGTCTTTCTTTTTTCCAACCGTCACAGGTGTTCTGCCCACAATATCCCGGGCGGCATAAATGCCTGCCTGGTTCATCAGCAGGATGGACATGGAACCGTCGATCATTTCCTGTGCGTAGTGAATGCCTTCGATGAGATTTCCCTTCTGGTTGATCAGGGCAGCCACCAGCTCTGTGGCGTTGATCTCTCCGCCGGACATCTCCTGGAAATGTCCGTGGCCGTTATCGAACAGCCCCTGCACCAGCTGATCCGTGTTATTGATCTTGCCCACGGTGGTCAGCGCATAGGTGCCATGGTGTGAACGGATGATCAGCGGCTGGGATTCGTAGTCCGAAATACAGCCAATACCGTACTGTCCCTTCATCTGCTGCATTTCCTTGCCGAACTTGCTCCGGAAGGAAGCGTTTTCTATGTTGTGAATCGCCCGGTCAAAGCCATTCTCTCTGTCATAGACCGCCATACCGCCGCGGCGTGGCCCCAGATGGGTCTGATAGTCCGTACCGAAATATAAGTCAAATACACAGTCGTCCTGTGATGCAACGCCAAAAAAGCCTCCCATGTGTTGTCTCCTTTTTTCTTCGCAAAATGTGTTCGCCGGGGATTTCCCCTTTCTCCTGCCATTATATCATGCAGAGCGG
>JAQXSU010000071.1 GCA_029219125.1 Bacillota bacterium | reverse complement strand
GGCAGCAGGTCTGCCCAGATGATGCCGCCGCAAACGGCACTTCTTCCCAGACGAACAGCCGGCAGAAACGGCAGCCATCTGGCCACAGCATACAGGTTGCCGCCCAGCCCTTCCACATCCATGAAAATTCCCCCCAGAATGGATGTCAGTGTGATCAGCACCGAAGTCAGCGGCGGCGCCGACTTGTCATTGAACAGGCTTCCAAAAAGCAGACCGCAGCAGAGAAACAGTACCAGCGCCGGAAGCATCAGCACCAGAGAAAGCAGCATACCGCCCGGTGAAAGCAGCGGTTCACCGAAAATCATCGCCAAAATCTCCGCAACCCCGTATGTGATGACGGCCTGTCCCAGTCCCAGCACCAGCACCGGCAGCATATAGCCTGCCAGATACTCTGCCGAGGAAACCGGTGCCGCATAAAGACGCTGCAGGAATGCACCGCACCGATCCTTGGAAGAAAGAATCGCTGAAAAAAGCATGACGAAAGCATAACCAAAAATCACAACCGCAGGCGCCAGATTTTGCAAAGAAAAAATCTTCATCCCCGCCTCTGCCGGAATGCTGCCGTTGACGATGGTCATAATCACCAGCATCACTACCGGAAATCCCAGAGCAAACACGTAGCTCAGAGGATCTCTGAGAATCTCCCGGGCGTTTCTTACCGCAAATACTTTAGTTTTCATGATCCATACCTCCCCTTCCGGCCAGCTGAATGAATGCCTCCTCAAAATCTGTCTGCCCGGCTTTTTCCTTCAGTTCTTCTGCCGTTCCCAGTGCGCGGAGAATTCCATCGGCCATGATGCCGATCCGCTGGCAGAGGGCTTCCGCCTCTTCCAGGTAGTGGGTTGTAAGCACGATGGTCATCCGTCCTTTCAGGCTTCGGATGGTGTCCCAGAGTTGACGTCTGGCGATTACATCCAGTCCCAGGGTCGGTTCGTCCAGAAACAGGATCTCCGGTTCCGTCACCAGGGCCATGGCGATGGAAAGCCGTCGCTGCCAGCCTCCGGATAATGTTTTCGCTCTGGAGGACAGGATCTCTTCCAGCTGAAAATCCGAAATGACTGTTTCCACGTTTTTCTGCGTGCGTGCCGGATCCAGACCATACAGGCCGGCGATCAGCTGCAGATTTTCGAGAACCGTCAGATTGGGTGCCACCGCCGTTTCCTGGGGCGACAGATTGACCATTTTCCGGACCGCTTCGCTTCCTACTGTCACATCCATACCGCCGGCCAGAATCTTTCCTTCGGTGGGCTGCAGAAGCCCGCAGCTCATGCGGATTGCTGTGGTCTTTCCTGCACCGTTTACACCGAGAAGACCGAACAGTTCCCCGCTGCAGATGGTAAGGCATAAATCCTTTACTGCCGTCTTTTCTCCGAATCTTCGGATCACATGTTCAAATTGTATATCTTTTGCCATTTATTTCCATTCCTTCTTTTTGATTGTTTTGATTGATTTCTTCTGATTCATTCTGATGATTTATTCCTCTGCTTTTTTCATGGCCATTTTATGAAAGGAATGAATCGCATCTGCCTTTATCATGGCGATTCCCTGCTGTTCGTCCCCCAGCACGATGATCTTATCGCCGGGTTTGATCCGGAAGATTTCCCGGCACTTTTTCGGCAGAACCACCTGTCCCCGCTCGCCGACGGTGACCATACCGAAAATATGCTTTCCCCTCGGAGTCACATTCTGAAGTTCTTCCTCTGTCATCTCGCGGACCAGGTCATCCAGGGAAATATCGAAGAGTTCCTGCATCCGCATGCAGTCCTCGATATTGGGTGTCACTTCCTCATTCTCCCACTTGGCGATGGTCTGCCGACTCACATTCAGCGTCTCTGCCAGCTGCTCCTGGGTATATCCGATCAGCTTTCTGAAATATCTGATATTCTTACCAATCATATTTTTCCTACCTCCTGTCATGTCTATTTTACATTGAAATTCCGGGGAAATAAAGATACGATATTCAACAAAAAATGTTAAGAATTGTTTACACGAAAAAACCAGCCGTTTCGCAAGATCGCAGCTGGTTCTTTCAGGGTGTATTATGTTATATTATGGGTAATGAGAATTGCAATTTGTTAGATCAGTCTTCCAGCGCGTTCTTTCTGGAAACCTGTACCTTTTCGTCGTAGCATCCGAAAATCTCATCCATTTTTGAATCATCCGGCTTGGCGGTAATCAGGCTGACAACCGGAACGATGATCAGGGAAAGGATCATGGCTGCTGCACCGCAGTTGATCGGGCTGGCGATAAACGCTTTGCCTGCGAAGCCCAGAAGCATGTTGGAAGTGGTGATGCCCACACCGCAGATGAAGCTTGCCCATACTGCAGCCTTGGATACTTTTTTCCAGTACAGGCTGTACAGGAAAGGTCCTAAGAAGGCACCGGCCAGCGCACCCCACGAAATACCCATCAACTGTGCGATAAAGGTAACTGAAGATTTATACTGCACCAATGCGATTGCTGCAGAAACCACGATGAATACCACGATCAGGGCGCGCATAGTGGATACCTTTTTCTTTTCGTCCATGTTCTTTACGACGGTACCGTTGATCATATCCAGGGTCATCACGGAACTGGAAGTCAGCACCAGAGAAGACAGGGTGGACATGGAAGCAGACAGCACCAGCATAACAACCACTGCAATCAGAAGATCCGGCAGCAGTGCCAGCATGGAAGGAATGATAGAATCATAAACCGGTGCTCCGGTTGTTTCGTTATAAGCGATCACATCGCCGAACAGCCGTCCGAAGCCGCCCAGGAAGTAGCATCCGCCTGCTACTACGATAGCAAATCCGGTGGAAACGACGGTTCCGATACTGATGTCCTTTTCACTCTTGATGGCATAGAACTTTCCGACCATCTGCGGAAGGCCCCAGGTTCCCAGGGACGTGAGGATCACGACACCAAGCAGATTCAGCGGGTCCGGTCCGAAGAAAGAGTTGAATACGCCAGGCCAGCTTTCGCTGCTTCCTTCTGCGCCGGTCACCTGAGACAGGGCTTCCAGCGATCCGAGGAAGCCGCCGTTGATATTCAGCACTGCCAGGATGGTGACAACGATACCAACCAGCATGATGCATCCCTGAATGAAGTCGTTGATGGCAGTTGCCATATAGCCGCCCAGGGTGACATAAATCGCAGTCAGTACAGCCATACCGATGACGCAGTAGGAGTAATCGATATTGAAAGCCATTCCGAACAGTCTGGAAAGGCCGTTATATACAGACGCGGTGTACGGAATCAGGAAGATAAAGATGATGACTGCAGAAGCAATCTTCAGTGCCTTCGAATCAAACCGTTTGCCGAAGAAATCCGGCATGGTGGCCGCATCCAGATGCTGGGTCATGATTCTGGTTCTTCTTCCCAGAACAGCCCATGCCATCAAACTTCCGATAAATGCGTTGCCCAGACCGATCCATGTGGAAGCAAGACCATACTTCCATCCGAACTGTCCGGCATAGCCGATAAAGATTACGGCTGAAAAATAAGATGTACCGTAGGCAAACGCCGTCAGCCATGGTCCTACAGAACGGCTGCCGAGGACGAATCCGTGAACATCCGTTGCCTGCTTCTTACAGTAAACGCCGATGCCGATGGCAACCGCGAAAAATACCAGCAACATTAAGATTTTGATAAACATGATGATTTCTGCCTTTCTTATTATGAATGCTTCAATGAATACGTCACTGTTCTTTATTGAACATGATGGTATTGTAGCACGAAGACGGCAGTTTGTAAATAGAATTTTCAGAAAATTCTAAAATTTCTTAATTTTCATAAAAATAACCGCTGCACAGCTTCTGAATCAAAAACTATGCAGCAGTATATTTACAGTACATTCTTCAAAAAACTCTTCCGATGAATGGGCGTGATGCCGCACCGGCGAATGCCTTCATAATGGGCTTTGGTGCCATATCCCTTATTGCTGTCAAACCCGTAGTCCGGATAGATCTTATGGTATTCCGCCATTTCCCGGTCTCTCGTCACCTTGGCCACAATGGAAGCAGCCCCGATGGACAGGCTTTTTGCATCCCCCTTTATTATGGAAGTCTGAGGAATATCGATCTCCTGGATGGTCATGGCATCGAAGAGAATATGGCTGATAGCCGCACTTCCATCCGAACCTTCATCTGCTCCCAGCCGCTGCCGCAGCATCTGATCTGCTGCAGCCACAGCTTCCTTCATTGCTTCCTTCGTAGCCTGCAGAATGTTGATCTCATCGATGACCAGGTTGTCCGCCCTGCCGATGCCCACCGCCAGAGCCCGGGACATGATTTCATCATACAATGCTTCCCGTTTCTTCTCCGAAAGCTTTTTGGAGTCATCCACCCCCGGCACATCGAAGTCATCCGGCAGCACCACGCAGGCAGCAACCACCGGACCTGCCAGAGGTCCCCGGCCGACCTCATCCACCCCGGCGATGAATTTTGCACAGCAGCCATTCTGCACATCGCCGCAGCAGCTGTCCTCCGCACCGCCGCTGCGAAACCCATCATCAAACGCCTTCTTTTCCGCCAGCTTTTCCATCAGCAGGGCTTCCCGTTCTGCCTTCGTCATTTTTCCGCCTCCGTTTCCTGCTGTGGGACCTCCGGGTCCTCCGCCTTCATACCCTTGCCGGTTACCGGCTCCAGGGTGATGCGGCCGATCTTGCCGCCCCGGAATTCATCCAGCACCGTCTTGGCGCACCGCTCATAGTCAATCCGCTTGCCCGGCAGGAT
>JAQXSU010000070.1 GCA_029219125.1 Bacillota bacterium | reverse complement strand
ACCTTGTTGATAATCGGACGGAAGGTTCCGGCGTCCGTTAAAATACCAAAGAACAGAATGGAGAAGATGAACATTACGCCGGTAGCAGCAACGGAACCGATGCCGCTGGATCCGGTAATATATCCGCCCAGGTTCTTGATGTTCTGCATCACATCCACAACCGTCGGATCTCCTTCTGCAACTTCCGTCAGACGGAAAAAAGATGAAATAATTCCTGTTACCACCGGAACTGCAATCAGTGCAACCAGCGGTGACGCTTTTTTGGTCATGATGAGTGCAAGCATCACGATGACCGTGAGAAAGCCTAAAAACGCTAACATAATTTTTACCTCCATAATTTTACTCTTTCAGACACATGTCTGTTCCTTACGCCGTATACAAGAGCAAAACCCGTGCCAATTATTTCACAAAGCCTGCAGATGGCTGATTTTCAACAAATTCCCGGTTCTGTTCTGGAGTCATGTTTTATTTAAAGCCGAAATAATTCTAAAGATTTAGAATGTAAACGCATCGCATTTACTGAAACCATCTGTTTTTCAACGAAAAAACGGATTCTAAAATTTTAGAATCCGTTTCTATTTTTTTAGAATTACCGATCCGGTGGGAATATCGGATGCTGCAGCTTGTTATATAGTGTGGCAAGGGAAATCCCCAGATCTGCCGCAGCCTGTTTCTTTCCCTCCAGTGTATTGCCATGACAGAGAAGTGAACGCTCGATTTCTCCCCGTTCAAATCTTCTGACTCGCTCTGCAAGTGTTTCTTTCTCACTCTTTGCTGATTCACGTACCAGATTCGTCGGCAGGGAAGCCAGTACAATGGTATCCTCCTCGCACATATAGGCTGAAAACTCCAGCACATTCCGCAGTTCCCGCACATTCCCCGGCCAGTCATACTGCTTCAGACACTGCATCGCTTCCTTCGCAATGGAGATCTGTCTGCGCTGACGATGCTGTATTTCGTTCAGAATGGAATCTGTAATTACCGGAATATCTTCCCGTCTTTCCCGAAGCGGCGGTATTTTTATGACTGAAGTATTCAATCTGTAGTAAAGATCCTTGCGGAATTTTCCCTGCCGGATATACTCTTCCAGATCCGCATTGCAGGCACAGACGATGCGTACATCGATCTCTCGCTCTTCTACACTTCCCACAGGACGAACCTTTCGTTCCTGCAGGGCACGAAGGAGTTTCGCCTGCAGCCCCAGATCCATTTCCGATATCTCATCGAGAAACAGTGTGCCGCCTTTCGCAGCTTCCATCAGGCCAATCTTTCCGCCCTTTTTCGCACCGGTAAATGCCCCCTCCACATAGCCGAACAATTCGCTTTCCAGCATATTGGCCTGGAAGTTGGCACAGTTTACTGCCAGAAACACAGACTGATTTCGGCTGCTGTGATTATGAATCGCCTGCGCATACAATTCCTTTCCTGTTCCGCTTTCTGCCTGCAGAAGCACCGTCAGCTCGCTCTCGGCGATTTTCATTGCCAGCTGCTTCGTCTTCAAGGATTCCGGATCTGCCGCTGCAATGCTGTCAAAAGTATAAGTCGCCGCATTCTTATTGGCCTGCCGTAGCACTTGCTGCCTCAACCGTGCCTCATACTTTTCCAGTTCGTTTCTTGCCTTCTCTGCTTCACTCATAAAAGTGATGACGGAGATTCCGCCAACCACCTCTCCATCTTCCTTCAGGGGATACATGTTTACGAAGTACGCCTCCTCCAGACCTTCCAGCCGCTGGGCATGCAGCACCGGCTTGCCCGAAGCAACCACGGAAGGAAGCTGTGCGTGGGGACGAAAGTCCCGCAGAATTCTCCCCTCGATTTCGTTCGGCTCCATCTTCAGAAAATTCCGGTACGCATCATTGGCGAATACCACTCTGCCCTCGCAGTCAATGATGAGGATTCCTTCTGCAAGAACATCGAAAATGGATTTTTGTCTTTCTGTCAGGTTCAGCATATGCGTTTCCCACCTTTTTCCTGTTTTTACACCTGACTTATTCTATCACAAAGCCTGCTGCCCTGCAATCTTCTTCAAACCATGATTCCCGCACCAAAATTTTTACCGCCAGATCTGGAGATGGATTTCCATACCGCATAGAAGCAGCACCGCAGAAATACGTTTCGAAAATAGTTTTTTCATTTCTTGCCCCTTTTTTCTCATCATATGGTACAATGAAGACAGAAGTATGCTGCTCCCTGCCGATGAGAGGAGGTTTGTCATGACCATTTTCCGCAAAATCCGTCCAGTCCGCATTTTGCTGCTTTCTGCTGCATGCGTTCTTCTGATGCTGTCTTTTCCCCTGACGGCTCACGCCGATATGGGTCCGAAGCCTTCCGTGCAGATTACCTTCACCGGCATGGACCCGGGCGTGCTCTGTTACGGAACCCTGCTGTCTGAAAGCGACAGTACAGGCCCTTCCAGTGCATGGAACGGTGAGGAGGAATTCGCCTGGTATCCGGACGGGGAATACGAGATCTGGAAGGCCTTCGTGGATTATGAAGACGAAGACGGTTTCTATTTTCTCCAGGAATTTTGGAACTGCTCGGAATCCGGGAGGCTTGCCTGGACCTACTATCCGCCCCGGACATTTAAAATCCTGCTGTATTATCCGGAAAGCAGTACTTTCTGTATAAGCCCGGTCTATGAAACGTATGCCTTTGACAGCTATTATACGGTGGACCTGACGGATGCTGCAGAGGGCCGCTCCCTGCTCACTGCCAGGGAAAGCTATGACTATACCTGGGAACTTCGTTCCCTGTCCGTTCGTATCGTCCTGACTGTCATCCTGGAGCTGGCTGTCGCGCTGCTCTTTGGCTACCGGGAAATGGGTGCACTGGCCTTCCTGACGGTGGTGAACCTGATGACGCAGATCGGCCTCAATGTGGCTTTAAATGTCATCAATTATCGCTCCGGTCCCATGTCCTTCACGTTCTATTACGTGCTGATGGAAGCAGTTGTATTCATTCTGGAGGCAGTACTCTACGCCAACCTGCTGCACCGTTTCAGCGGCCAGCCGAAGCCGGAATCCGCGAACAGGGCCATCGGCTACGCCTTCACTGCCAATGCAGCATCTTTCGCCATCGGCCTGTGGCTTGCCCATATAATTCCGGGAATTTTCTGACGGATGCCCCTTGACACCGGGCGGCCCCGTATGCTACAATTTTAGACGGAAAAAAGAGCGATCTTTAAAGACGGTACAGAGAGACCGGCAAGATGGATATATGGAAAAAACCGGGGCGAAGTAGATTCTTCCCGCTGTTTTGCTGAGTCTACAACTTGCCGCAGGGCAAGTTTTTTTGTGAGATCATTTGGAGGAAACCATGAAAAACACGTTCACACCACAGCTTGATCACAGCAATGTAAATGAGACGATTCTCCGGGATTTCGAATCCCGTTTTTCCGGTTCTGCGGATATATTATCTGAAAAAAAATGTATTATCATCCCTTCTTTCGTCGATGTGCATGTACATCTTCGGGAGCCGGGATTTTTTTATAAAGAAACCATAAGGACCGGTACCATGGCAGGCGCAAAATCCGGCTACAGCCATCTGTTTGCCATGCCGAACCTGAACCCGGTTCCTGACTCGCTGGCACATCTGAAAGAAGAACTGGATATCATCGAAAAAGATGCAGTCATCTCCGTGCTGCCTTACGGCTCCCTGACGGTGGGCGAAAAAGGCTCGCAGCTTTCCGACATGGAAGAGATGGCACCTTATGCAGCCGGCTTCAGCGATGACGGCGTCGGCTTAAATGATCCGGATCTCATGCGGCAGGCCATGATTCGGGCGAAGAAACTGGGAAAGCCGGTGGTGGCCCACTGCGAAGACATGGTGCTTCGAAACGGCGGATATATCCACGACGGCGAATACGCCCGGGCTCACGGTCACAAGGGAATCTGCTCAGAGAGCGAATGGAAGCCCATCGAGCGCGACCTGAAACTGGCCGAAGAAACCGGCTGCAGCTACCACGTCTGCCACATCTCCTGCGCCGAGAGCGTGGAAGTAATCCGAAATGCCAAGGCAAGAGGCGTGGACGTGACCTGTGAAACGGCGCCCCACTACCTGCTGCTCAGCGATGGGGATCTGCAGGAGGACGGCCGGTTTAAGATGAATCCGCCAATCCGAAGTGAAAGAGACCGGCATGCCCTCATCGAAGGACTGCTGGACGGTACGATAGATATGATTGCCACAGACCACGCACCCCACAGTGCAGAAGAGAAGTCAAAAGGCCTGGCTGCCAGTGCCATGGGCATCACCGGCCTGGAAGCAGCCTTCCCTGTACTGTACACAGGCTTGGTGAAAACCGGCATCCTGACGCTGGAAAAGCTGACCCGGCTCATGAGTGTGAATCCGCGCCGCCGCTTCGGACTGGCTCCGGCAGAAGAAGCCATGGACTACAGCGTCTGGGAAGTGGACACCCCGTACACGCTGGATCCGGCAGATTTCGTGTCCAAGGGCAAGGCCACACCGTTCGCCGGGCAAACCGTTTACGGCAAATGCCTTCTGAACGTGGCCGGCGGCAGGACCGTATGGAACGCCCTCGAATAAAAGGAGAAAGTAACTATGAAACAAGGAATCTATGAGATTCTGGAAAACACCAGAATCGCGGCAAACACCATGAAGATGGTGCTGGCAGGCGACACCTCGGCCCTCACTGCGCCGGGTCAGTTCGTCAACATCAAACTGGACGGATTTTTCCTCCGCCGCCCCATCTCCGTGTGCGATTACGACGCAGAAACCATCACGATCATATATAAAACCGTCGGTGCCGGCACTGAGGACATGGCAGACATGGTCTGCGGCCAGACCCTGGATCTCCTGACGGGACTGGGCAACGGCTACGACATTTCCAAAGCCGGGGATGCTCCGGTTCTCAGCGGCGGAGGCGTCGGCGTGCCTCCGATGTACGGCCTGGCAAAATCCATCCTCTCGGCCAATCCTTCCTGCCGGGTACAGGTGGTGCTTGGGTTTAATTCTGAGGAAGAGATCTTTTATGCGGATGAATTCCGGCAGCTGGGGGCAGAGGTGCACATCGCCACTGCGGACGGCTCCGTGGGAACGAAAGGTTTCGTCACCGATGTGCTGAAATGTCTGGACTACACCTACTTTTACACCTGCGGACCGATGCCGATGTTCCGCGCCATTGAGTCCATAGCCTCCACCTCCGGGCAATACAGCTTCGAAGAACGGATGGGCTGCGGCTTCGGTGCCTGCATGGGCTGCTCCTGCAAGACGAAATACGGAAACAAGCGGATCTGCAAGGACGGTCCTGTTCTGGAAAGGGAGGAAATCATATGGTAAATACGAAAGTGGATTTATGCGGCATCACCCTGGACAACCCGGTGATCCCCGCTTCCGGAACCTTCGGCTTCGGATATGAATTTGCAGAAATATATGATATCAACTGTCTGGGGACTTTTTCCTTCAAGGGTACTACCCTGGAAGGCCGGTTCGGCAATCCCACACCCCGTATCGCAGAGTGTCCCGACGGCATGATCAATGCCGTCGGCCTGCAGAATCCGGGGGTGGACAAGGTCATCGCCGAGGAGCTGCCGAAGCTGGCGAAGGTGTTCCACAAACCGGTCATGGCCAATGTCAGCGGTTTTTCTGTAGATGACTACGTGGAAACGGTCCGCAGGCTGGACCAGGATCCGGCTGCAAATAAACAGATCGGCTGGTTTGAGATCAACATCAGCTGTCCCAATGTACACGGCGGCGGCATGGCGTTCGGCATGTGCGCTTCCTCTGCGGAAAAAGTGGTTTCCGAGGTGCGGAAGGTCGTGAAAAAGCCGCTGATTGTCAAGCTGTCACCGAATGTCACGGACATCACGGAAATCGCGAGAGCGGTCGAAGCGGCGGGTGCGGACGGTGTTTCGCTTATCAATACGCTGCTTGGCATGCGCATCGATCTGCGCAGGAAAAAGCCGCTTTTGGCCAATGTGACGGGCGGATATTCCGGAGCCGCGGTTTTCCCCGTTGCGGTCCGCATGGTTTACCAGGTATCGTCCGCGGTGAAAATTCCCGTTGTCGGTATCGGCGGTGTCAGCAGCGCAGAAAATGTCATCGAAATGATGCTTGCCGGCGCGACGGCAGTTGAAGTCGGTGCGGAGAATCTCCGCAATCCTTTTGCCTGCCGCGACATTATCAGAGCACTGCCGGAGGTTATGGACCGGTATCAAATAACAAATCTGAAAGATATCATCGGAGGAGCACACTGATGG
>JAQXSU010000069.1 GCA_029219125.1 Bacillota bacterium | reverse complement strand
ATCTGCAAAAATCGCAAATTGTTTTTGGGGGAAATACTACAAAATCGCATTTTTTGTGAAGTATTTTGAACGAAATCTAATCCCTCGACCGGGATAAAAAAAATTGACTTACATCGGGAAACTGATTAAAATATAGGCAGGAATATGAATCACTGAAAAGAAAGGAAATGAGTGCATGGAGAATACAGGAATCCGAACGGAGGTCATCGATGAAATCCGTATACTGGCACGGAAATATGACGTGAACAAAGTGATTTTATCCTCTGTTCTGCGAATTAAAGAAAGAAATCGACGAAAACTGGCTGTAAACCGGCAGCCGCAATATAGGAAATAAGAATCCCCGGATAATGGATGTAAACCTGTATCCGGGGATTTTATGTTGCAGTTTTTTCAATCAGAAAGGCTTCAGCGTGCCGTTGAAAATGAGATAAAGCGACAGCATGGCGAGGGCCACCAGGGCGGCAGCGATGAAACTTTCGTACCGGAAGCGGAAGGTGGGTTCATGGCGTTCCTGCTTGCCCAGGGCGAAGATCAGAATCCCCGGTGCGTATAAAATAGAGGAAATCAGCAGCTGGTCAGAACCGGTGGAATAAAGCATCCAGAAACCGTAAATACTGCCGACGATGGCAAAGATCCAGGCAGACAGATTTTGCGGAGTGCCGGTGCGGGTGGAGGTAATCACCACTTTCAGGTAGTACAGGGCGCTGAGCAGATACGGCACCATGATCATGGTGGCGCTCATGTAGTAGAACACCTGGTAGGTGGAGTCGCTGAAGAGGCTGACGATGAGGAACAGCTGCACCAGTCCGTTGGTCAGGAACAGGGAGAAGGACGGGGAACCGGCACCGTTGGACCGGGCGAAGGCCTTCATGAAAACCCCCTGCTGGGCGGCGGAATACGGACAGTCGGCAGCCAGAATGGTCCATCCCAGCAGTGCACCGGCCAGGGACAGAATCACGCCGATGTTCACCAGCCAGGCGCCCCAAGGACCGATAGCCACCTGCAGAATGGATGCCATCTGCGGATTCGGCAGTGCTGCCAGCTCCCGGGTGGTCATGACGCCCATGCTGAGGACCGCCACCATGACATAGATGGCCAGAATGCCGAGGAAGCCGGTGAGGGAGGCTTTACCCACATCGCTGGTACGGCGGGCCCGGCCGGAAAGAACCACGGCACCTTCCACGCCGATAAAGGACCAGACAGTGGCAGATGTGGTGGCTTTCACCTGATCGGCAAGGGGCAGACGCAGTGTCTGGTTGGCGCTGGCTGTGTCATTTCCCCAGAAGTTATCCATGAAAATGTCCGGATCAAAGGCACGGACGAAAATCACCGCCACGATGAAGACCAGGATCGGGATCATTTTGCTGATGGTGGTGATAATATTCAGGAAGGCGGCCTCCTTTACGCCCCGCAGAACCAGCCAGTTGATAAGCCAGATGAGGATCGAGGCACAGATCACGGAAGTCAGATTGCTGCCGTTTCCGAAGACCGGGAAGAAGTAGCCCAAGGCGCCGAAAAGAAGCGTGGTGTAGGATACGTTGCAGAGCAGGGCGCTGACCCAGTAGCCCCAGGCGGAGTTGAAGCCGACAAACTCACCGAAGCCTTCCCGGGCGTAGCTGTAGACGCCGTTGGTCAGGTCGGGCCGGACCCGGTTGAGGCCGAAGAAGCACATCATCAGGCCGAACATGCCGATGCCGCAGATGGCCCAGCCGATGAGTACGCTGCCGGTGTGTGCGCCGCTGGCGGCCATGTCACCTGCGGTGGTGAAAATGCCGCCGCCGATGGTGGAGCCGATGATCATGGCGGTGAGTTTCGTGAAGCTGAGGGACTCGTCCTGCGGGATCTGCGGGCCATCCTTCAATGGGCCGTCCTGCACCGGACCGCCTGGACCGCCCGGACCGTCGTTGTGATTGGAATCATTCATAAGAAACCTCCATAAGTAAATGCTTTCAGTAAACTGTATGGGGGATAGTATGCCCGGGGTGCGGCGGGTTTATTCTTTTTGGATGAAATCTGCCGTACAGGCCTTCTGTACCGGGCATGTTTTTTTGCACGCCCTCCTTGCGTACCACTATATGTAGTGATATAATATTTTCTGTCACAAAAGATATTGTGTAAACCATATTTTTCAGACATAAAAGGAGGAAGACCATGCCGGTGGGAGAGATCAGCAAAAACGCCATGACCGTGCTGGAAAAGCGGTATCTGGCCAAGGATGAAAACGGAGTGCTTACGGAAACGGTGGAGGGAATGTTTCGCAGAGTGGCGGACACCATTGCATCTGCCGATGCCAATTATGATAATACGGCAGATATCAGGAAGCTCAGCGATGATTTTTATGAAATG
>JAQXSU010000068.1 GCA_029219125.1 Bacillota bacterium | reverse complement strand
CAGACGGTAATGTGGTAGCAGGCGCGGCGAATGGTAATGGGCACGTCAGCGGAGATTTCGTCCAGATCAAGGCGTGTCGGGATTCGTTTTTCTGGCCAGAAATCCTGATTGAACCCGATGCCCTGTACCCATTTATGTTCTGCAGCGGCCTGCGGGATACGGCTTCTACAGATTTCTTTCACGTCCTGGAAGGAAGCTGCCGCAGAGAGATCTGCCATATCCGAAAGCTGCGCATAGAAAATCAGGTGCATGTGAGAATCGGTGAACCCGGGCAGGACAAATTTTCCCTGCAGGTCGATGCATTTTGTTGTCTCAGATGCCAGCATCAGAATATCCTTATCCTGGCCAAGCGCCAGAATCACCCCGTTTTTAACTGCAAGCGCCTGGCAATGGGGCACAGCCGGATCTCCCGTATAAATGTTTCCGTGATAAAAGATAGTATCCATTTTTTTCTGATCCTTTCTTCACTGCAGTCTTTTGAAAAAGAAAAGCTGCAGCATATCTATGTGCTCAGTGCATGATATTCTGTGATTCGGGATCGGAATTTATGAGCTATTTTACATTCTGCCGCCGGGTTTGTAAAGAATTATTTCAAAAAAAGCTTGCAGTGAAAAAAAGCCCGTGCTATAATGCAGGCAAACATTCCGTATTTCCGACTCCTGTCAATACTGAGCACATTGATACGATACGGCGGCCGAAAAGATGAACTTTTATGCCATGGAGGCCGTACGGAAGGAGGAGAAAGAAATGAGAATGCTGGATTCGGCGAAAGCCATAAAAGAACAGATTATCGAAGACAGACACAATCTCCATAAGAGACCGGAGATTGGTTTTTATTTGCCTGAAACTGCTGCTTATGTGCAGAACAGACTGGCGGAAATGGGCATTGCATCTGAAATCTGCGGCGGACCGATTGAGAATGAAGTTCGCGAAAAATTTGTGTTTGCAGGATTCCCGGACATGGAACAGTCCACCGGCGTGGTGGCAACCATCGGAACAGGGGAACCCTGTATTTTATTGCGTGCAGATATGGATGCGCTGCCAATGTGCGAGGCAGAAGGTCTGGTGGATTTTGCATCGGAGAAGAAAGGCCTGGCACACATGTGCGGTCATGATACCCATACGGCGATGCTGCTGGGTGCTGCAAAACTGCTGAAAGAACGGGAAACAGAACTGAAAGGTACCGTGAAGCTGATGTTCCAGACGGGAGAAGAATGCGGATGCGGTTCCCGTTTCATGGTGGAGAAAGGCGTTCTGGAGAATCCGAAGGTTGACGCAGCTTTCGGCATTCATGTCATGACCAACCAGAAAAAAGGAGAAATCGGATACACCCCGGGCATCTGTTCTGCGGCGATGGATACCTTTATGCTGAAAATCAAAGGGACGGGAGCCCACAGTTCAGAGCCGCAGAATGGGATCGATCCGCTGATGATTGCAAATCAGCTCTATACCACCCTGAATCTGTTGGCGTCCAGAGAAGTCGATCCGAGAGAAACGGTGGCACTGACCGCAGGAAAATGCGGGGGCGGTACTGCGGCCAATGTGATTCCGGATACAGCGGAACTGATGGTTGGCGTCAGAACGTTCAACCGCCAGGTGACCAGCCACATGATTACACGTATTCCGGAGATCATTGACCATACGGTGAAAATGTGGCGCGGCACCTATGATCTGAAAACATTCCACACCCCATCCACCTTTACGGACGAGGCAATCTGCGAGGAACTGCGTCCGCTGATTGAAGAAGTCGCAGGCGAAGGGAACGTAAAGCAGGTGCCGTGCATGGCAGGGACGGAAGATTTTGGTTATATCTCCGAACAGGTACCATCCATGTTTATCTATCTGGGTGCCGGCGGTCCGGATGCTGCGCCGATGCACAACCCGAACATGGTTGTGGATGATCAGCTGCTTCCGCTGGGTGCGGCGATTCATGCCCATGTTGCAATGGAATGGCTGAAACGGCATCAGAAGTAGAAAAAGGGGTGGGACAATGAAATATGATATTCTTTTCGTGAACGGCAAAATCTTCACTGCAGATTCTGCCAGATTTTATGCTGCCTCCATGGCAGTGAAGGATGGAAAAATCGTCTGGATTGGTGACGGAGTACCGGAGGGGGATGCGGAACGAATCGTAGATCTCTGTGCAAAACGTGTGCTGCCGGGGTTTGTGGACAGCCATATGCATGCTATTATGCTGGCAAACTGCTGTAAGCAGATTTCAGCACTGCCGCCTGCCGTTTACTCGATTCGCCAGCTGGCAGAAAAAATCGCTGAAGTCCGGCAGAAGCAGGGCCCGGACCAGTGGATCGAAGGCTGGGGATATGATGAAGGCAAACTGGAGGAAGGGCGCACACCCACCTGTCGGGATCTGGATGCCGGCTGCAGCGATGCACCGGTAAAAATCCTGCGGACCTGCGGACATGTCTGCGTTGTCAACAGCAAGGTGCTGGAAATGGCCCATATCACAGCAGAAACGCCGGACCCGCAGGGAGGAAGAATCGGCAGATTTGAAGATGGAACGCCCAACGGTGTGCTTTATGAAAATGCCCGCAACCTTGTCAACTTCCTGCAGCCGGAACCGACCGTGGATCAGCTGGGAGATAATCTGAAGGATCTGGGGGAAATTCTGGTCTCACAGGGTGTGACGACCGGCGCGGACATGGGGGAATTCATCGACTATGATTATAAAGAGGTGTATGCCGATGCCATCGAAAAAGGATTTCCGATTCGGGTAGCAGGCTACTATATGTGGGACAGCGTAAAGGACAAGCCTGAGTTTACCATTACGGCAGACGATCAGGATCCGAAAAAGCAGTTCCGTGTGGCAGGCATCAAACTGATCGGCGACGGCAGCGTTTCCGGCAGAACCGCCTGGTGTGACCAGCCTTATCTTCCGGTGGACGGACAGAATGAGGAAACATACGGTATGCCGGTCTGCACAGAAGAGGAGATCGATGCTGCAGTTCGGTTTGCGAAAGAACACAAGTGTCAGGTATCTGTTCACTGCATGGGTGCTGAGGCCATCGACCGTGCGGTGGAACATACATGGAAGGAAACACCGTGGATGGAGAATCCTGCAGTACCGTCTGTACGCATGGAGCATGTGGCAATGCCGACTGCCGAAGCCATCCGGCGAACTGCACAGTCCGGCATCGCATGGATTACCCAGCCGGTGTTCCTGTATGCGGAAATTGAGAGCTATCTGAAAAATCTCGGTGCACAGCGCACCGCCGCCAGCTATCCGATTGCGGACTTTCTGCGGGAAGGCGTCCG
>JAQXSU010000067.1 GCA_029219125.1 Bacillota bacterium | reverse complement strand
CTTCTTACCATACATTACGTTGGAAGTGATGGTCAGTACGGACAGAGTGTGTACAGCATTTCTGTAAGTCGGGTGCTTTCTCAGTTCTTCGATGGTTCTTTCGGAAATCTTCACTGCGATTTCGTCTACTCTGTCATCATCGTTACCGTACTTAGGGAATTCGCCTTCGGTTCTGTAGTCAACGATAACGCCGTTTTCGTCTCTGATCGGATATACCTTTGCATACTTGATAGCGGACAGGGAGTCAGCCGCTACGGAGAAGCCAGCTACACCGAATGCCATCAGTCTCTTCACTTCGGAGTTCAGGAATGCCATCTGGGAGCTTTCGAAGTCATACTTATCATGCATGAAGTGAATGATGTTCATGATGTTTACATACAGTTCGCACAGCCATTCCAGATAGATGTTGAATCTCTTCCATGCATCTTCGTAATCGATCGGGCCATCGCCAACCGGTTCCATCTGCGGACCAACGTGTTCGCCGGTTCTTTCGTCAATACCGCCGTTTAAGCCCAGCAGCAGGATCTTGGCCAGGTTGCAGCGAGCGCCGAAGAACTGCATCTGCTGACCCATCTGAATTGCGGATACGCAGCATGCGATGGAGTAGTCTTCACCATAGGTCGGACGCATCTTGTCATCGTTTTCGTACTGAATGGAGTCAGTATCGATGGAAACCTGTGCACAGAATCTCTTGAACGGTTCCGGCAGATCCTTGGACCACAGAACAGTCAGGTTTGGTTCCGGTGCAGGTCCCAGATTGTACAGAGTCTGAAGTACTCTGTAGGAGTTCTTGGTTACTTTATGTCTTCCGTCGATACCCATACCGCCGATACCTTCGGTAATCCACATCGGGTCTCCACCGAACAGTTCGTTGTATTCATTGGTTCTCAGGTGTCTTGCAACTCTCAGCTTCAGAATGTAGTCATCTACGAATTCCTGAATCTGTTCTTCGGTGTAAACGCCGTTTGCCAGGTCTCTTTCTGCATAGATGTCGATGAAGGTGGAAGTTCTGCCGACGGACATTGCTGCACCGTTTTCTTCCTTGATACCAGCCAGGTATGCGAAGTATGTCCACTGGATTGCTTCCTTAACGTCCTTCGCCGGTCCGGAGATGTCGTAACCGTAGCTTTCTGCCATCTTCTTGATATTCTTCAGTGCTTTGATTTCGTTGAAGACTTCTTCAGAGGTTCTGATATTTTCTTCGTTCATTACGTGTCTGGAAGCGATCAGTTCATGATCCTTTTCCTTCTCTTCGATCAGGTAATCGATACCGTACAGAGCAGCTCTTCTGTAGTCACCGATGATTCTTCCTCTGCCGTATGCATCAGGAAGACCGGTGATGTATCCCAGATGTCTTACCTGCTTCATTTCCTTGGAATATGCCTTGAACACACCATCATTGTGGGTCGTAATGTAATCGAACATTCTGTCGATTTCTTCCGGCAGCTTTTCACCATATTCTGCAACTTCTTCTCTAACCATCTTGATGCCGCCGAACGGGCAGATACCTCTCTTCAGAGGCTCATCGGTCTGAAGACCAACGATGACATCCTTGCCAGGAATAATGTAGCCCGGTTCAAATGCATTGATTCTCATGATTCTGCTTGCGTCAACCTTCAGAGTGCCGCCGGCTTTTCTTTCTTCTACCAGCAGTTCCTTTACTCTGTTGGAGCATTCGGTCGTTCTTGCGGTCGGACCTGCCAGGAAGCTGTCATCACCATCATACGGATGATAGTTTAACGTAATAAATTCTTCCACATCGATCTGCTCAGTCCAGCGTCCAGGCACGAAACCTTCCCATTCTTTTCTCATAAATTGCTTACCTCCCTCATTTGCGGTCCCCTTCCTCTCTTGGGGGCTAACCGCTGTTACAACTTTACGCTTATCGATTCACTCGAAACTCCACATCTCACTTCGAATGGATTCCTTAATGTTTTTGAATGTATAATGTATACTTTCTATGTCTATCATATACCCGTGTATACAGTATAGTCAAACATTTTTTTGCAAAAAACGTGCACTTTTTTGCATACATGAAAAAGCCCCTCAACCGTTGCAGTTAAAGGGATTGAGCCATCTCAAAAAAACATTTTTCAGACAAAAATTCAGATTGTTTTCCTGTTTTATTATATTGCTGTTCTCATAGCTTTACTCATATTTTTCTTCCATTCCAAGCATACTATTTCTGAAAGGACGGAGCAAGATGGAGAACTTTATTATTGATCTGGAAGCCGGGCTCTGGAAGCTGGTTTCACCTGTACTGACCGCCCTGTCCCCGCTGTTGATCGGTCTGATCCTGGCATACCTTCTGAACCCGGCAGTGGAATGTCTTAAGAAGAGGATGGGCAGAGGACTGGCCATTCTTCTTACTTACCTCTTCTTTTTTTCTGCCGTTATCGGTTTCCTTTACGGCTTTATCGTGCTGATTCTGGGTGCCCTGCCAACCGGTGATCTCCGGGAAACGACAGAAATCGTGCGAACATATTTTGAGGAGGCGTACAACACTGCCTCTGCCTTTGCCGGTCGGTTCCTGCCGGAGGACCTGATGGCAGCTGAGGATGCTGCAGACAGCCTGCAGCGCTGGGCATTCAGCCGGTTTTCACCAGAATCTGTCACAGGATTTCTTTCTGCAGTTTCCGGCGGTGCAGTCAGCCTGTTTGTCGGTGTGATGGTATCTGTCTATCTTTTGAAAGACAAGGCATTCTTTCTTCTTTTATGGAATCAGTTTCTTTCGATGGTGCTGAAGCAGAAGCTTCACGGACAGATCTGTGAAGTTATGGATGAGATCAACAGTGTCATCACTGCCTTTCTGAAAGGTGCTCTGGTGGATAGCCTGATTGTAGCCTTCCTGTCTTCTGTGGTATTGGCAGTGGTCGGGGTGGATTTCGCCGTGGTGCTGGGACTTCTCATGGGGATTCTCAATATCATTCCGTATTTCGGTCCGTTTATCGGCATGGTCCCTGCTTTTCTCACCGCCTTTTTTGACGGAGGACTGGCGAAAGCAATCGCCGCCATTCTGGGACTTTTCATCATCCAGCAGATTGACGGCGATCTGATTTATCCGCATATTGTAGGAAATACCACGGGGCTTCATCCCCTGTTTGTACTGCTTGCCGTCAGTATCTTCGGCTATTGTTTCGGTCTTCCCGGTATGATTGCTGCCGTGCCCGCTGCAGGCATTCTGCAGATTCTGCTCCGACGCTGGGCATTCCGCTGAAGCAGCCTGCATGTCCAAAGAAACTTCCGGGAATCCTTATCCGAAGATTGGCGGATATTCCAGCGTTTCTCCGCTTTTTTTCACCTTTACAGCCTTCAGATATGCTCTGGCGGTATCCATGCAGGTCAGTACCGGCAGCCCGTGCTCGATGGCCTGGCGGCGAAGCGGAAACATATCGGTAGACAGGTTGTTTGTTACCTGCGGTACATTGATCACCACCTGAATTTCCTTGCTGATCATTTTACCTACCTGTTCAAACGGGACTGCTTCGCAGGCAACATCGTGCTCCTTCAGAAATGCAGAAGTTCCTGCAGAACCATATATGGTAAAGCCTTCCGCCGCCCAGTCTCCCATGACTGCAGCGTTTTCTTCTGTCTTATCATGATCCCTCAGGGAAACATACACACCGCCGCCGGAGAAGATCTCCGTTCCTGCACCGAGAAAGCCCTTATACAATGCTTTGTCCAGATCCGGATCCATGCCCAGTACTTCTCCCGTAGAACGCATTTCCGGTCCCAGGGCCACGTCCACATCGGTCAGCTTTGCATTGGAAAAGACCGGAACCTTTACGGCATAAAAGCCTGATTTCGGATACAGACCGGTGCCCCATTCCAGCTCCGGAAGCTTCTGTCCCAGCATAACGGCGGTCGCCGCCTTTACCATCTGTACACCGGTCACCTTGCTGAGAATCGGCACCGTCCGGGACGCCCGCGGATTTACCTCA
>JAQXSU010000066.1 GCA_029219125.1 Bacillota bacterium | reverse complement strand
TCCTGCGGCTGGCTGTTCAGGACTTCCACCACCTGTTTCCAGTCTGCATCGGTGAGGGAGTATCCGGTCGGGTTATGGGCCGGCGTATTCAGGATGATCACCAGACGATCCTGCACTGTGAGAAGTTCCTCTACCTTGCGGCGAAAATCCCCGCTGTTAAACCCTCTGTTTTCATCGAAAAGGCAGAAGGTATCGATGGATCTGCCCAGTTCTCCTGCAATGGTTCCATAAGGTCCCCAGTACCAGTCGGTCAGCAGAACCTTATCTCCCTCTTCCGAGTAATTGACAATGGTACTGTGGATGGCTCCGGTTCCTCCCGGCGTGGCTACCGCTTCGGTATAACGGATCGGCACGAAGCTGCCGAAGGCATCCTTCTTCACTGCCTCACGAAAACCCGGTGTGCCGGAGATCGGTGCGTATTCCGCAAATTCCTCCGGTTTCAGACTCTGAAATACGTCATTGACGGAAGAAAGCACCACCAGTTTGCCCTCGTCATCCAGAAGTACGCCCAGTGTGGCGTTGACCACATGCTCTTTTCCTTTTTCTGCAATCATGGCCTTGGCGCGGTTATTGATGCCGAAGTTCTTGTCTTCCTTTGGAATTTTACGTCCCTGCGGAGCCGCGAAAATAAAATCTGACATTGCTGCCTCCTGTATTTGTTTGAGATTTTATTTCTTTTCTCACATTCTCTGAAATAATGGTTCTATTCTACCATCTGTTATGATTTTTTACAAGCTTCCTTTTGTATGAAACTATGCTTTTCTGTCCATACTATGATTAACTGGAGGTGAAATTATGCGTCAAGCAGACAGAAAGAAACAAAAAGACAAGATCGCCATCGCGCTGATGCTGTGCTTCTGTGTCATTGCCCTCACTTCGATTTTCACAATCAAATCCAATCTCAATAAAATTCAGGACAGCCAGAGCGGCGTGCCTGTTTCCGAAAAAGCGAAAGCAGCAGACGGTAAAGATAAACCTGAGATTCCAAAAAAAGAAGAGCCTTCCGATGAAGCCTCCGCAAAAGTTCCCACCGTGGACAGCCGGAAACAGGAGAATAGCGGCAATGCTGCCGGGCCGGCGGATTTTGTGAAGCCAGTGAAGGATGACAGCGCCTTCGTGACCAACGAGTATGCCATGGACCATCTCATCTACTCGGTCACGCTGGACCAGTACATGGTTCACTGCGGCGTGGATATCGAAGCGCCGGCTGACACCCAGGTCGTATCCATGGCAGCAGGCACTGTCACTGCAGTCTACATTGATGACCGGTTTGGAAATTCCGTGGAGATCACGCAGAATGACGGGTTTATCGCTGTATATTCCAACCTGTCCGATGCCGGCATGGTGGAAGTGGGTGACACGGTGACTGCAGGGCAGACCATCGGCGGTATAGGGTCCACGGGCCTCTTCGAATCGCTGGAGCCGGCCCATCTTCATCTGGAGCTTCTGAAAGACGGTGTCTATGTGAATCCGATGGACTATCTGCATATGTAAAGATAGAGAAAAACAGCGGAAAAGCTCTCCCGCAGCAGACTGTTTCATGCAGACTGCCTGCTAAAGAGAGCTTTTTCTTTTGATTTTTACATAATTAATATTTTTGCCGCCGGCGCGGAATTTGTCTTCGTATTCGGTGGTCACCAGCCGGCTCTCAAAATCCGAGCGGTGCAGATCTCTGGTTCCCTCTGCAATCTCCAGCCCGGCCAGATGGATTTCTTCCAGGGTGAATTCAAAAAGGCCGTCGTTGTCCGTCTTAAATTCCACGAAACCCTCCGGCTTCAGCACCTGAAAATAATTCTCCAGCCGCTTGTGATAGGTAAGCCGACGTTTATCATGGCGAGCCTTCGGCCAGGGGTCGCTGAAGTTCAGATAGATACCGTCCAGTTCACCTTCTTCGAAGTAATCCCGCAGGTCGTTTACATAGTCGATAAACAGCCGCAGATTGGAAAGCTCTGCCGCCTCTGCCTTCTCCATGGCGCGGAGAATCACATTGGCCTGCCCTTCCACGGCAATATAGCAGGCATCCGGATTTTTTTCGGCTCTGGTCAGTATGAACTTGCCCTTTCCGCAGCCAATCTCCAGATAAACAGGTCTGTCCCGGCCGGCGTCCGGTGTTTCGCCCGCTGCGAAAACCTTTCTCCATCGTCCCTTCATGTTTTTTGGCTCTTCTATGAGAAAACTGGAATTCTCCGCAAGGCGTTCTTCCAGGTTTTTTATATTTCTCTGACGCATTCTGACTCCTCTCTTTACAGCAGCACCGACTCGGCAATCATCAGTGCCAGGAATCCGATCATCATGGCGATGGCCAGATAGTCTTTCCCCACCAGTCTCAGTTCATGCATTCTGGTTCTGTTTTCTCCGCCCCGGTAGCACCTGGCCTCCATTGCCATGGCCAGATCCTGGGCGATACGAAAAGCACTGACGAAAAGCGGCACCAGGATCGGCACCAGACTTTTGGCCCGCTGCAGCAGGTTCCCCGTTTCGAAGTCGGCGCCCCGCGCCTGCTGTGCTTTCATGATCTTATCGGTTTCCTCCAGCAGGGTCGGTATGAACCGCAGGGCGATGGTCATCATCATGGCGATTTCATGAGCCGGTACCCCAATCCGCTTCAGCGGCGACAGCAGACGCTCGATGCCGTCTGTCAGGCTGAGGGGCCGGGTGCAGAGAGTCAGCATCGATGAGCCGATCAGCAGCAGGACCAGCCGAATCGCCATAAATACAGCTTTCCGTAGTCCTTCTCTGGTGATTTTCAGAAATCCCCACTGCCACAGGATCGTTCCGTCAATCATAAACATGTTCAGGGCGAACGTAAAGCAGAGGATCAGAATGATCGGCTTCAAACCCCGGACAATATAAGAAAGCGGCACTCTGGATACAGCGATGACTGCAGCCAGTGCCGCAGCAGCGACGGCAAATCCGATGAAATTGTCCACAATGAATAATTCTATAATGAACAGAAGGGTCGCGATGATTTTTACCCTTGCGTCCAGCCGGTGTACCCAGGACCCTCCCGGATAGTACTGCCCCAGTGTGATATCTCTGATCATATTCTGACTTTCCCTTCCGATGTGAGTGCTCTGTATATTTCTTCTGCGGCCTGATCTGTGGACAGAATGGTTTCCGAAAGATTCATGCCCCTGCTGCGCAGTGTCTCCGTAAACTGGGTCACAGGCGGCAGTGCAAGGCCCACTTCCTCCAGCTTATCGTGCTGAGAGAATACTTCATACGGCGTTCCCACAGTAACCAGTCTGCCGCTGTCGATGACGATTACCTTATCGGACAGACGGGCAATGTCAGCCATATTGTGGGAAACCAGTATGGTGATATTTCCGGTTCTCCGATGAACCTCCTCAATCATTTTCAATACGTCTTTATGTGCTTTCGGGTCCAGACCTGCAGTGGGTTCGTCCAGAATCAGAACCTCCGGGTGCATGGCGATCACACCTGCGATGGCCACACGCCGTTTCTGACCGCCGGAAAGTTCAAAGGGAGATCTTTCCGCCACCTCGTCATAAGGAAGGCCCACCAGTTCCAGTGCTTCACGAACTCTTTCATCGATTTCCTCCCGGGTCAGTCCCAGGTTCTTCGGTCCAAAGGCAACATCCAGTGCCACCGTTTCTTCGAACAGCTGATACTCCGGGTACTGGAATACCAGACCGACCCGCTTGCGGATCTCCACCATGGAAACGCCCCGGGCTGTAATGTCCGTGTCTCCCACGATGATCTGCCCTGATGTAGGCTTCAGCAGCCCGTTCAGATGCTGCAGCAGGGTGGATTTCCCCGAACCGGTATGTCCGATGATTCCCACCATTTCACCGTCATCTATTTCAAAAGACACATCTTCCAGAGCTACAGATTCCGTCGGCAACCCCGGCTCATAAATGTGTGTCAGATTTCTTACTTGTATTGACATAAATACTCTACCATCTCTTCCGTGCTGATTATGTTTTCCGGAACGGGAATTCCCTTCTCACGGAGCTTTCCTGCCAGCTCCACAGCCAGCGGAATATCCAGGTTCACAGACTGAAGCAGCTGCCGCTGTGAGAAAACCTGCGAAGGACTGCCGTCAAGGAGTACTTTGCCTTCGTTCATGACAATGACTCTTTCTGCTTCTGCTGCTTCCTCCATGAAGTGTGTGATCAGAATGACCGTGATGCCTTCTTCGTGAAGTTCCCGGATGATGGACATGATTTCCTGTCTGCCCTTGGGATCCAGCATGGCAGTCGGTTCGTCGAAAATGATGCACTGCGGTTTCATGGCAACCACACCTGCAATGGCGATTCTCTGTTTCTGTCCGCCGGAAAGCAGGTGAGGCGGTTTCTTGCGAAATTGTCCCATGTTGACTGCTTCCAGAGATTTATCCACTCTGCGCCGGATTTCTTCCGGATCGATCCCCAGATTTTCAGGACCGAATGCCACATCATCCTCTACGATGGCAGAAACCAGCTGATTATCCGGGTTTTGAAAAACCATGCCCGCTGTCTGGCGAACATCCCAGACATGTTCTTCTTCCCGGGTATCAAATCCTCCCACATATACCACGCCTTCGCTGGGGAGCAGCAGTCCGTTCAGCTGTTTGGCCAGGGTTGATTTCCCGGACCCGTTCTTTCCCAGAATGGCCGTAAAGCTTCCTTTGCGGAAGGACAGGCTGACCTGGTCCACCGCTTTTTTCTTCTGTTCCTCTTCCTCTCTCTGGTAGGAAAAGGACAGCTGATCTATGATGATGATGTTTTCGTTTTCCATCCTGTCTCGCTTATCCTTATATAAAGTCCTTATTTGTAGTATTTATCCATATACCGTTTCAAATCGGCTGCATTGAACTGCCCCGGTGCCGTAGAGCGGCTGCCGCAGGCATAGGTCATGACAGAACCGAAGTCACCGCCGCAGATTCGGCTGGCCTGGCCCTCTTCGCCCATGGCGATGGCCAGGAACGGTTTATGGCCTTTCAGCTGATTATAAGCGTAAGCACCTTCCAGCAGCGCATAAGCATCTTTCTCTTCATTGGCAAAGGATACGATGGCCAGCATATCTGCCGGGTATTTTTCCATCTTGATGAACTCGGTAGCAATCTCCTCCTTGGTCAGGATGCGTTCCAGTTCATGATAGGTTACCAGCGTCTTTGTTCTCTTTCTTTTTGCTTCTTTCAGGAGCTGCTTCAGCTGGCTGTTTTTCCAGTCAATGTCGATATAGTCCGCGGTGCCCATGGCATAACGGAGCATCCTGTTTGTCGTTTCTTCTTCTGCTTCTGTTCCCCTGTACTGGAAGATAAAGGTCTTTTTATGGCACATGGCCTTGATGAGCTTCAGCACCTGTACGAATTCCTCTTTGCTGTAATGGTCCACGCCGGAATTCTTATCGGCGCACCACTGCACTGACTGACAGTCCTGGCCGAAAAGATCCAGCTCCGCCTTGATCTCCTCTATGGTTCTGCAGTTCAGCAGCAAGCAGATATCCGGTCTTTTTTTCACACTTTTCATTTTAATCCACCTTTTTCTCTTTTATCCATTCCCTTTTGCAATAAGAAATATACCAGCCACAAAACATGAAACACTGCAATCACAAGCAATGCACAGCCTGACAGATATCCGGGATAGCCGAATCTGGTGCCCAGTACATTCCAGATCGGCACCAGCGGCGAACCTGCGGAGGCCTCGTTGATAAACAGAAAGTTGGTTCCAAACCGCTTATTAAACAGGAACAGCGGTCCAACCAGCAGGAAAATCATGCACACCGTCTGCCACAGTCCCTTGTAATCCGGCCGAATCTCTCCGGCACGAAACCGCATGATCGTATAGAATACGATCCATGCGTGGAAGACGAAGCTGTATATGCACATGAAAGTCAGAAACGGATATTCTGTCCAGTTGCAGAAAAGAAGTGCTGCCGTGGCTCCGGGCATGAAGGCGTAAGCCATAAACTGTCCGGTCAGCTTCTGGTTTTCTGCGTAGGCGTCCACAGCCATGGCGAAAATGGCGAAGCCGCATAAGTGAAACGGCAGGTATTCCATCCGAAAGTTGCCCGTGAGCGCAATGATCAGATCTCTTACGATCTCAGATCCCACAATGGTGATGGCAAAAAAGTGCCGAACACGTCTCCGTTTTCCTTCTGTTTCCTGCAGACTGATCGGCGGATAAACTGCATTGGATCTGCGGCTGAACCGACCCACACGCCGCTCTCCGCCCAGCCGGATATACCAGCTGCTGATCAGTGCCGTTGCCAGTACGATAACAGCCAGCCAGATCAGGTGCCCCCGGCTATATAGTGTGAATCCCAGTTTCGTCCCCTGCTCCTCCAGTTTCAGAAACTGTCTGCTGTTCCAGAAAAAATATGTAAAATCCATGTTTGTCCACTCATTCCTTCTTTTGATCTGCGCTTCCGCAATCCTCAATGTTTACTGCAATCTCTATCATTTTAGCACTTTATCCTGCTGCTGTCCATAGTTTTTCCACATAACAAAACCCGTGGTCGCCCACGGGTTTTGGTTTCTATTGATTCAGTTGCCTGAAAGTGTCGAATTTGGAATTATTCGATGATTTCAGTTACTACGCCGGAACCTACGGTTCTGCCGCCTTCTCTGATTGCGAAACGCAGTCCTTCTTCGATTGCGATCGGAGTGATCAGGTCGATTTCCATGGTGATGTTATCGCCAGGCATGCACAT
>JAQXSU010000065.1 GCA_029219125.1 Bacillota bacterium | reverse complement strand
AGATGCATTCAATAAAGCTGTAGTTGACAGCGTTGCCAGGGCTGTTATGGCAGAGGCGGAGCGACAGAAGTAATAGCCGGAAATACATATCAGAACCCGGAAAGGGGCGGCCTTTTGGCCGCCTTTTTGCGTGGTAAAAATAATTCCTAAAACCTATTGACAATATAGGTTTACTATGTTAATATAAGACTATCCTAAATGGCAGGTCGAAAGGAGACAACTTGGATGAAGCATTACTTTGAAGAACTTGTACGTGCCAATTTCCGATTTGGACGAATGTGCTGCTGCCCTGGCGGGCAATCTGAAAATTGATGCAGAACATTTGAACGAACGGAAAGGAAAGAAAAACATGTCTGAATATAAATTTGAAACATTACAGCTCCACGTAGGTCAGGAAACCCCAGATCCGGCAACCAATGCAAGAGCCGTCCCAATTTACGCAACGACTTCTTACGTATTCCACGACAGCGCGCATGCGGCAGCAAGATTCGGTCTGGCAGATGCAGGAAACATTTACGGCCGTCTGACTAACTCCACCCAGGATGTGCTGGAGAAGAGAGTGGCAGCTCTGGAAGGCGGCGTAGCCGCTCTGGCACTGGCATCCGGTGCAGCAGCCATTACCTATGTGATTCAGGCGCTGGCACAGAACGGTGGTCACATCGTGGCACAGAAAACCATCTATGGCGGCAGTTACAATCTGCTGGCCCACACACTTCCTAATTTCGGTATCACCGCGACTTTCGTGGATGTACATAATCTGAAGGAAGTGGAATCAGCCATTCAGGAAAACACCAGAGCCATCTACATCGAAACCCTGGGTAATCCGAACAGCGACATTCCGGATCTCGATGCGGTGGCAGAACTGGCTCATAAGCATGGTCTGCCGCTGGTAGTGGATAATACCTTCGGTACGCCATATCTGATCCGGCCGATCGAACACGGCGCAGATATCGTCGTACATTCCGCAACCAAGTTCCTGGGCGGACACGGAACGACCCTGGGCGGCATCATCGTGGATTCCGGCAAGTTCGACTGGGCAGCCTCCGGCAACTATCCTGCCATCGCAGCACCGAACCCGAGCTATCACGGCGTATCCTTTACGGCAGCTGCAGGTCCGGCAGCCTTCGTGACATATATCCGGGCCATCCTGCTGCGAGATACCGGCGCCACCATTTCTCCGTTTGCGGCTTTCCTGCTGCTGCAGGGCGTGGAAACCCTGTCTCTCCGTCTGGAACGCCACGCAGAAAACACGAAGAATGTGATCGACTTCCTGAAGAACCATCCGCAGGTGGAAAAGGTCAACCATCCATCTCTGCCGGATCATCCGGATCACGCACTGTATGAGAAATACTTCCCGAACGGCGGCGCATCCATCTTCACCTTCGAAATCAAAGGCGGACAGGCCGAAGCCCATAAGTTCATCGACAATCTGAAGATCTTCTCCCTGCTGGCCAATGTAGCCGACGTGAAGAGTCTGGTGATCCACCCGGCAACCACAACCCACAGCCAGCTGACCGAAGAAGAACTGCTGGATCAGGGCATTAAGCCGAACACCATCCGTCTTTCCATCGGAACCGAACACATCGACGACATCATCGCCGATCTGCAGAGAGGATTTGACGCCGTAGCAAAAAAAGCGTAAGATAGAATCATAACATCGAGAGAATGGATTTTGAAAGGAGAAAGCATTATGTCTGTCATTTATAAATCTGCCGATCAGCTGATCGGAAAAACACCGCTGTTAGAACTTACCAATATCGAGAAGGAACTGGGCCTGGAGGCCACCGTACTGGCGAAGCTGGAATACTTCAATCCGGGTGGTTCTGTGAAAGACCGTATCGCAAAGACCATGATCGATGAGGCTGAGGCAAGCGGAACGCTGAAGCCGGGCTCCGTCATTATCGAACCGACCTCCGGCAACACCGGAATCGGCCTGGCTGCTGTGGCTGCTGCCAGAGGCTACCGGATCATCATCGTAATGCCCGAGACCATGTCCGTGGAACGCCGTCAGCTGATGAAGGCATACGGGGCGGAACTGGTTCTCACCGAAGGTGCCAAGGGTATGAAGGGTGCCATCGCCAAGGCGGATGAGCTGGCGGCGGAGATTCCGGACAGTTTCATTCCTGGGCAGTTTGTCAATCCGGCCAATCCGAAGGCACACAGAGAAACCACCGGCCCGGAGATTTATGAGGACACGGATGGTAAAGTGGATATCTTTGTCGCGGGCGTCGGTACCGGCGGTACGCTGACGGGTGTCGGCGAATACCTGAAGGCGCAAAATCCGGACGTCAAGATCGTGGCGGTGGAGCCGGCTTCTTCTGCGGTCCTGTCCACAGGTGTGGCCGGTGCCCACAAAATCCAGGGAATTGGCGCAGGCTTCGTACCGGATGTGCTGAATACCGCGGTTTATGATGAAATCATCGCAGTCTCCAATGAGGACGCCTTTGCAACCGGAAAGCTTATCGGCAGGAAAGAAGGGGTACTGGTGGGTATTTCCTCCGGTGCAGCAGCCTTCGCCGCCATTGCGCTGGCAAAGCGCCCGGAAAACAAGGGCAAGACCATCGTGGCACTGCTGCCGGATACCGGCGACAGATACCTGTCCACGCCGCTGTTCGCAGAATAACTGTATAAAATGCTGATATAATTTATCACCGGAGCGAATGACACGTTCCGGTGATTTTTTGCTTTTCATTTACACTTGAATGGGATATAATGGTATCAGGTGTGATCTGAAAGGACAGGTTATGATAATATGACAGCAGAGAACAGATTTTTCGAAGACAAAGGGCTGGAAAAGGAGATTCAGGAAATCCGCAGACACCTTCATCAGTATCCGGGTTTATCCGAACACGAGGAAGAGAGTGCAGCGTATCTGGCGGAAAAACTGGAACAATGGGGAATTCCATATGATATGGTTCTCGACGGGACCGGAATAGTTGCGGTACTGCAGGGAGACAGTCATGGGCCTGTGGTCGGACTGCGGGCAGATATCGATGCGCTGCCTGTGCAGGAGGAAACCGGGCTGCCGTATGCATCGAAGATCCCGGGTGTTATGCATGCCTGCGGACATGATGCACATGCAGCTATCCTGATGGGCACAGCCAGGGTACTTTCCGGGATGCGAAGTCAGCTGAAGGGGACGGTGAAGTTCTTCTTTCAGCCGGCAGAAGAATCCATTGGCGGTGCAGAGCGGATGATTGAAGCGGGATGCCTGGAAAATCCGCATGTAGACTATATGCTGGGACTTCATGTGGCACCGGAGTATGAAGCCGGCCAGGTGGGCATTCGATATGGAAAAATGTATGCAGCTTCTGATATGATCGACATTACAGTGCACGGAAAAGGTTCACACGGTGCACAGCCGGAGGCCGGAGTGGACAGCATTCTGGCAGCTGCAGCCATTCTGAACGGGATTCAATCGGTGATCAGCCGTAATGTGGCTCCGACGAATTCTGCAGTCTGCTCCATCGGAAAGATTCATGGCGGTACGGTTCGCAACCAGATTGCAGACTGTGTGGAAATGTCCGGCATTATCCGCACGCTGGATCCAAACACACGGATTGAGGTACGAAATCGAATCCGGACGACAGCAGAAGGCATCGGGCGGGTCATGGGTGCGGATGTGGACTTTCATGTGACCGAAAGCTACGGACCACTGATCAATGATGATACAGTGACAGCTGCAGTGGAGCGAAATGCGAAGGAACTTCTGGGAGAGAAAAATGTGTTTCGGGAGGAAGTACCGGAACTGGGATGTGAAGACTTTTCGTATTTTGCATCAGCACGTCCGGCATGTTATTTTCATCTGGGCTGCAGCAGCCCGGAAACCGCACCGGAGCGGAGGCCGGTGCTGCATAACAGCTGTTTTCAGATTGATGAGCGTTGCCTGATGATTGGTGTGGTGCTTCAGGTAAAGAATGTGCTGGCGCTGCTTGAACCCTGAACAAGACAGGAAATCAGACGAAAAAGTGAAAGGAGTTCGAGGTGGGAAGAAAAGTATTGATTAAAAACGGGCATATTGTTGATCCGAAACAGAATGTTGATCAGGTAATGAATCTATATATTGAAGACGGTAAGATTGCCAATCTGACGGAAGAAGAACCGGAGGCTGATCTGGTGATCAATGCAGCCGGAAAAATTGTCTGTCCGGGCTTCATAGATATCCATATGCATGAGGACGAATATGATCCCATTACGGATACCATTGAAACCGGCATGGCAGAATCAGCGCTGCGGATGGGTGTAACCCTGGACATCGGCGGTAACTGCGGCACCAACAACTATGATCCCGTGCGGTATCTGGATATCGCAGATCGAGACGGTGCGCCCGTCAATATCGGACTGATGGCAGGACATACCTGGCTGCGAAATCTGGACGGCAAACGGGATAAGTACAAACCGGTGGATGCTGCGGCAATTGGGGAAATGAAGGAAGCTGCACGTACCTGTCTGGATCAGGGCTGTCTGGGCATTTCCTTCGGCGTCAAATACGTACCCGGAACCACCTGGGATGAAATCCTGGCACTGATCCGTCTCTGCCAGAAGGATGACAAGCTGGTGACATCCCACGTCCGGAAGGATGTGGACGGTGTCTTTGATGCGGCGGACGAACTGGCCAGAATGGGGCAGGAAGGCCAGGTCAAGGTGCAGTTTTCGCATATCGGAAGCATGGGCGGATATGGCCAGATGCAGCAGCTTCTCAGCAATATAGAGGACTATCGTGCCAGGGGCATTGACATGCTCTGCGACTGTTATCCGTACGAAGCCTTCAGTACCGAGATTGGTGCAACGACCTATGATGATGGATTCCTGGAAAGCTATCAGTCCGACTATGACAGCATTCTGATTGTCAACGGCAAGTATGCCGGGAAGCGGTGTACGAAAGAGATCTTCGACGAGCTCCGGGAAACAGCGCCGGATACCGGTACCGTCGGATACTTTATGAAGAAGGAAGATGTGGAAATGGCACTTCTGTCTCCGCTGGTCATGATCGGCAGTGACGGCATTCGTATGGAGGGAAAAGGACATCCTCGTGCTTCCGGAAGCTTCGCCAAATTCATTCGCGAATACATGGCAACCGGCAAAATCTCCATCTCTGACGGAGTGCGTAAGATGTCAACCATGGCGGCAGAGCGGCTGAATCTGCCGCAGAAAGGCAATTTCCTGCCGGGAAGTGATGCGGACGTGGTCATTTTCGATCTGAACCGGGTAACGGACCGCGCCACCTTTGAAGACGGCCAGATTCCGTCGGAGGGATTCGACTGGGTTCTCATCGGAGGCAGGGTGGCTCTGCAGAATGACCGGATTATCAACAACCGGCTTGGCCGTTCGGTAAGAAGATAGAGGAGGCGTTATATATGAATGATACATTGAAACTGTCCATTCTGGACAGAATGAAACAGCAGACCGGGCATACCGGATTTTATTATAAAAACCTGATCACCGGAGAAGAACTGGGATATCAGGAAAATGAACCGTATCTGGCAGCCAGCGTGATCAAACTTCCCATTTTCATGTGCATTTCCAAATGGGCAAGTGAGGGAAAATGCACCATGGATGAAAAGATCCATGTGGGGCAGGAAGACAAGCTTCCGATCTGCGGTGCGCTGACTCTGTTTACGGACGAACTGGATGTGGATATCCGCACCCTATGCAAGCTGATGATCTCCATCAGCGATAATGCGGCCACCAATCTGCTGATTAAACGGTTCGGAATTCCTGCTTATGCGGAAGAATTCCGGAACATCGGGCTCACAGACACGAAGCTGAACCGTCTTCTTTTCGATGCAGAAGCCTCTGAAGCAGGGCTGCAGAACTATATTGTGCCGAAGGAAATGGGCATGCTTCTGGAGAAAATTTACCGCAGAACCTTTGTCAGCGAGCAGGTTTCGAAGGAAATTGAAGATGTTCTTTTCCTGCAG
>JAQXSU010000064.1 GCA_029219125.1 Bacillota bacterium | reverse complement strand
GCCGCCCCGGCCGGCCGTACTGGGAAATGTCAATCATATCCTGCGGATGCTCGATCCGTACACCGATGGAAAATGGTTTCTGTTCCATGGCGATGCCGCATTCATGGAGCATGCGGAAGGTATCCCGCGCACTGTGCCCCACCGCCAGAACCAGCGCCTGGCACGGAATCTCTGTCAGATCATCTTTCTGCTGACCGTCATTCCGCAGATCACGGACGGTAATGGTCCGGATTTCGCCAGACTCCAGATGGATCCTTTCCAGTCTGGAATCAAACCGCACTTCACCGCCCAGACGGATGATCTCCTTCCGGATGTTTTTCACCACAATCCGCAGCAGGTCCGTACCGATATGGGGCCGCTGCTTATATAAAATGTCTGCCGGTGCGCCGGCATCCACCATCTCCTCCAGGACTTTTCGGATCCGCACGTCTTTGATGCCGGTGGTCAGCTTACCGTCACTGAAGGTGCCGGCGCCGCCCTCACCGAATTGCACATTGGAATCCGGATTCAGCACGCCGTCCGACCAGAACCGGTCCACATCTTCATGGCGCCGGTCCACATCCTTTCCACGCTCCAGGATCAGCGGCCGGTACCCGGCCTGAGCCAGAACCAACCCGCAAAACAGCCCCGCAGGTCCCAGACCCACCACCACCGGCCGCGCCGCCAGCGGCGCGGCCCCATCGGCCGGCTCCGCCGGTACATACCGCATGTCCGGTGCAATCTCCAGCCGCAGCTTGTCTGCCGATGGAAGGCGGAGATTCTTCTTCGGGTTTTTGCGGGATGCCACGTTGAAGTCCACCGAATAAACCCGGAAGATATGATTCTTATCCCGGGCATCGATGGATTCCTTCACGATTTCCCATTCTTTTATAAAGAAATCCCTGCCGCCGATTTTTTTCAGAATCTTCTCAGGGATTTTTTCCTGCGGCTCATCGAGAGCCAGCTTGATTTGATGAATTCGATACATTCTGTATTTTCTCCTTCGATTCAGAGGATGTTCCCGGCGCCGCGGCTTCTGCCGCCGCCGGGCCGCCGTTCACGGGTCGCCGGATTACCGTTTTCCGCTGCTTCCGCTCCCAGCGCCGCCGCGGCCATGGCCTTTCCCGCCCGGATACCGCTCTCCCATGCGAAATGCAGGTTAAAGCCGCCACACGGTCCGTCATAGTTGAGGATTTCTCCTGCGAAATACAGTCCCGGCACCAGATGCGACTCCATGGTGTCCGGATCCACTTCCTCCAGCACCACACCGCCCCGGGTCACCTGGGCATCGTTCCAACCCTTGGTACCGCAGACGGAAAAGGTCAGGGACTTCAGCCGGTCCGCCATTGCGGCAGGATCCGCCAATGCGAGGCGCTCCGACCCGGCAAGGTTTTCTGCCGCTGCGGAGTTTTCCGCCGCCGCTGGGTTTTCCATCGCGGCAGCTGCGTCTGCCGCTTCGATCCATGCAGCCAGCTTCTTCTTTACCAGGGTCTGCAGGCTTCCGCTCTTCTGCCGGAGAATTTCGGTCACTTCTTCCCGGCGGAACTCCGGCAGCAGATCCAGCTGCAGTTCATACTCCTTAAAGGCCTCTGCAAAAGGCTTTTCCGGGTTCAGCACCAGCAGTCTGGACAGGTTCATGATACAGATGCCGGACAGGCAGTCCTTATTAAACTGGACCTCTCCCGTTTCCCGTGCCACGGGCTTCCCCAGATGGAGCAGGGTCACATCTGCCTTTGTACGCACACCGGCCAGTCCCTTAAGGTCTTCGGTCACCTGGATCGGGACCAGCGACGGCGCCAGCCGGGTCACGGTGTGACCGAGACGGCGGGCGAAGCCGTAGCCGTCTCCGCTGGTCCCGAAGACGCTGTAGGACTTGCCGCCCATGGAAAGGAGCAGGATCCGGCACCGCAGGTGCCGGCTGCCGGCAGTCTGATCCGTGCTGCAGCCTTTTGCACCGGACAGGCGATCCTTTGCGCCGGACAGGCCGCCGTTCCGGCCGTCCGGGCTGCCGGTCCGGTTTATTTCCACAATAAAACCGCCCGATGCAACGCAAGCCGCAGGAGGGTTTCCCGCCGGCCGGATCTGCGTCACCTGGCAGTCTGTCATAATCTTTACATCATAAGACAGGGCGGTCTCCGTCAGAAGTGCACTCACCTCTGCGGCTTCCTCCCCGTATGGATACATTCTTCCGGCTTCGTCGGTCCGGGTCACCAGACCAATAGAAGCAAAAAAACCGTCCACCTCTTCCCGGCCGCTGCAGGCCGCATTGGACAGGTTGCACCGGCCGTTGCCGGTGGCCGACAGCTTTTTCCCCGGAACCTCCTTCTTTTCCAGAAGGCCGATCCGGAGAGAACGGGCCGGGCTGACGGATTTTGCGAAGCGAGCCGCACTGATGGCTGCTGCAAGCCCCGACGCACCGCCGCCGACAATCAGAATATCAAAATCCATAGGATTCACCTTCCGCTGCTATCCTTCCGATTCCTGCGATTCTGCGGTTTCTGCCGGAATCTCCGTACCCGGCTTCGGCGCCAGGGTCCTGTCCATTTCCTCGGCAGGGGTCTGCTCAATGACCTTCAGCTCAGCCTTGGTCTCCTTGGCGAAGCGAATCGCCTCCTTGGCCGCCTGATGGGCTTCCGCCGCCTTGGCCGCCGCTTCCTCCAGCTTTTCTTCCTTGGTCTTCAGGAATTCCGGCTTGCGGATCTTGATGGTGGCGCCCACATGGGCGATATTGACACCGCCGGACAGCATATATATGCCCACCAGCGTGATGGTGGAAAAGTCGAACAGATCCTGGTCAAAAAACGCATACAGACCCAGGACGATATTCACGAAACCGATGATCAGGTGGTCATAAAACCCGTCCCCCCGCACATCGATCTTTTCCCAGGCTTTGACGAAATTCCGGATGCCGGTGAACAGGATCCACAGGCCCAGCACCAGAGGCACTGCCGCCTCAGCCGACAGCTTGTTCATCAGAATCAGCACGCCCAGCATAAAGGTACAGGTTCCGTCGATCAGGATCCAGCTCTTCGTTTCATCTTCTCCGCGGTAACCGCTATAGGAAAGGCACTCGATCACGCCAGCCACTGCGAACATCAGTCCCACGATGAAAGCCACGGACATAAAGGTCAGTCCCCCGTTGGCTATCAGGTAGATGCCCGTTATGCTGAACAGGGTGCCCATCATAATCGTAATAATTCTCATGGAAAGTCCTCCTTCTCAGTATCATTATTATACTTTGTACGGAGCGTCAAGTCAAGGCAAGCCATTTTCCCTTCACAAAAAAACCATATAGCAGTACGCAGCCGGCTGTGGTAAAATGGATGCAGAAAGGGCTGCTGCGGAACGAAGATGCGGCTGCCGGAAAGGAGGTTTCTTTGCAAAATGTGTTCTCAGGATTTTCACGGCACGTCGGACCCTGCTGTTCGTACGTCGGACCGCACCATTCTTCACTGTGATATGAACTGCTTCTATGCTTCTGTGGAGCTGCTGGACCGGCCGGATCTGCGGGATGTGCCCATGGCTGTCTGCGGCGATCCGGAAAGCCGCCACGGCATCATCCTGGCGAAAAACGAGCTGGCCAAGAAGGCCGGTGTGGTGACGGCGGAAACCATCTGGCAGGCGAAGAAGAAATGTCCCGATCTGCAGCTGGTCCGGCCCCACCGGGAGAAGTATACCTATTATTCCAGGCTCATCAATCAGATATATCTGCGTTTTACCGATCTGGTGGAGCCTTTCAGCATCGATGAATCCTGGCTGGACGTGACTGCCAGCCGGTCTCTGTTTGGCAGCGGCGTGGAGATCGCCGATACCATTCGGCGTATCGTACGGGAAGAACTGGGTCTGACGCTGTCCGCCGGCGTTTCGTATAACAAGATTTTCGCCAAGCTGGGCAGCGATTATAAAAAACCGGACGCAACCACGGAAATCACGCGTTCCAACTATCGTGACATCCTCTGGCCGCTTCCGGCGTCGGATATGATTTTCGTCGGGAAAGCAACGGCAGAAAAGCTGCTGAAATCCGGCATCAAAACCATCGGAGATATTGCGGTCTGTGACCCGAAACGGCTGACCGTCCTGCTGGGAAAGCAGGGGCAGATGCTTTGGACCTATGCCAACGGATATGATACGTCTCCCGTGGCCCGCTATGGAGAAGGGGAAGGCATGAAATCCGTGGGAAACGGCATGACCTTCCGCCGCAATCTGGTCAGCGAAGAGGATATCCGCACTGCTGTCACCAGCCTGGCAGATTCCGTGGCCGGCCGCCTGCGGAAGCATCACCGAAAGGCCTTCGGTGTCAAGGTGGATATCAAGGATCCCACCTTCAACACCATTTCCCGTCAGAAACAGCTCTTCGTTCCCACCAATCTGGCCGCAGAGCTGTCCCAGGCTGCCATGGAACTGATCCACGAAAGCTGGCGCCGCGGTGCACCCATCCGGCTGCTCACCATCACGGCCATCAACCTCTGTGACGAAGAGACCGAAGAGCAGCTGAGCCTCTTTTCCTCTGACAATGAAAGTCACGCCCGCGGCGAAAAGATTGAACGGACCATGGATTCCATCCGGGATCGTTTCGGCTCTTCTGCCATCACCTTCGGCGGCGTCCTGGGAAACGATCTGGGGATCGACGACCCCAGCAGCAATGACTAATCCCGGAATTCCGCTGGCTAATCCCGGAATTCGGCCACAATTGGCTCGATATACTTCTTATCGATATAGTTGGCGCCTTCCGTCATATCATGATAAAGCCGGCTCTCATCTTCTGTCCACTGACTTTCCGGCTTCTTTTTCAGCATGTTCAGGGTCAGGTTGATGATGGCCCGGTCCATGCCCTTTACCTGCGCCGGGTCAAATGCCCCTTTACAGTAATACAGCGTCATGCCGGACAGGGCATACTTGTTGAAATTGATTTCCCGCACCTGAATGCGGTTTTCCTGGCTGTCGGTATTCAGCCCCACCGCAAAAATCACGATCTTCTTTTCCAGGATTTTCATGCGATTCTTTTTAATCAGATCAAAGCCCTTGATGCCGCCGGCCTGCAGTGCCCCGCCGAAAATGATATTGTCATACTTCTGAAAATCTCTCGCCAGGAAGTGATTTGCATCGAAAATATCGCACTGCAGTTCCTCGGCGATCCATTTGGCATACTGCTCTGTGGCGCCGTATTTTCCTTTATATATTACAACGGTTTTCTTCTCGCTCATTTCAGCTTTCTTCTTCCCCCTTTATTTGCTCAGCACGGAAATCAGGTTATACATATCCCGGTCGAATTCCTTCGGCAGGTTCAGTGCTTCCTCCAGATCGTATGCCACGATGGAACCATCGATTTCTCCTACTGCCTTGCTTCCGGAGTCCTGCCACAGCAGATCCACAGCCTTGGCAGCAGTCAGGGTGGCCAGATTACGATCCCGCAGTGTCGGGCTTCCGCCCCGCTGCAGATAGGAAAGAACCACCAGCCTGGTTTCTTTTCCTGTCTTCTGCTCAATGGTTCTGGTCAGTTCCTCGCTGGAAATCCCGGCACCTTCCGCCTTTATAATGATGCTGTGCAGCTTGCCCCGATTCCGTCCTTCGATGATATGGCGGCAGATCTCGTTCACATCCGACGGTACTTCCGGCACAAGTACAGCTTCCGCACCGCCGGCAAGTCCCGCATACAGTGCGATGTCGCCGCAGTGGCGTCCCATGACTTCCACCACGGTGGTCCTGTCATGAGCAGAGGACGTATCCCGCAGCTTGGAGATGGCGTCCAGTACGGTATTGACTGCCGTATCAAAGCCTATGGTAAAATCCGTATACTGCAGGTCGTTGTCGATGGTTCCCGGCAGGCACATGACCGTGATGCCCCGTCTGGCCAGTTCGATGCCGCCCCGCATGGAGCCGTCACCGCCGATTACCACCAGACCTTCGATGCCAAAGGTTCGCAGCATCTCCGCACCCCGGTCTATCCCCTCCTGTGTCTTGAAGCGCTCGCTTCTGGCGGTTTTCAGCATGGTACCACCCCGGTGAAGGATGTCTCCCACTGAGCTTCTGTCCATCTGCTTCAGTTCACCATCCAGCAGCCCTTCATAGCCCCGCTGAATACCGTAAACTTCCATTCCTTTTTCTATGGCACACCGGACCACCGTCCGGATGGCTGCGTTCATACCCGGTGAATCTCCGCCGCTGGTCAATACTCCGATTCTTTTCATGGCTTTCTCCCCTTTCATTCTGTCATGTTTTATTCTGTCATCTTTTATTCTGTCATTTTTACATTTTCTTTTCCCAGGATGGCCATCAGCTGGTTTCCCAGGTTCTGATCCGGCTTCACCCACAGCTGCCGGTCTGTCCGAAGGGTCTTTCCCTCCGGCAGATAGATAAGCACCTGGGCTTTGCCCGGATGGCGCTTCAGCACGCTTTTTACCTGTTCCAGGGTGATTTCCCGGTTCATTCCGGCTGTCAGCTTCACCTTAACCAGTCCTTCCGGCTGTTCTGCCGGCTGTGTCTGGCCGCCGGAGGAAGGCTGCGCTGCCTGCTGCTGCGCAGGCGTCCGTTCCGCCGGCTGCATGCCCCTCTGCCCACTGCTCTGTGCACTCCGTGATCCACTGCTCTGCGCATTCCGCGAACCGCCTCTCTGGCCGCCCCGCTGGCTGAATCCTCGTTCCGCCGCTTCCTCCAGCGGCAAAATCTCATCGGCCAGCACCTTTGGTGCTTCCTCTTCTTTGAAGTTGAGCGTACCCCGGACAGCGATCACCTGGTCCACCTCCGTAAAGGCGGCACAGCGTTCATAGACGTTCGGAAATACTACAATTTCCGTCACACCGTACAGATCCTCCAGCTGGAGGAAGGCCATCATTTTGCTGTTTTTCGTAATCAGTGTCCTGCGGGAATTGATCATACCGGTCATGACCACAGGCATGCCGTCCCGGATCTTTTCGCCGTTACGTCCCGAAGCCACGGTACCGCATGGTTCACATTCCGCGGCCGGATCGCCGGCCTCCAGGCCCTCCGCCGCATGGCGCAGCTGATCACTGGTGACGGAAGACAGCCGGTTCATCTGCTCCGCATATTCATTCAGCGGATGGTCCGTCAGGTAGATGCCCAGCATCTCCTTCTCCATGGCCAGCTTCAGATCTTTCGAAAATTCCTCCACGTTTGGAAGACGTACCTCCAGCCCGCCGGCCTGCATCTCATCGCCGGCAATCTGAAACAGGGAAATCTGTCCCTCCAGATTCTTTCTCGATGTATTCTGCGCCGATTCCACCAGCCCTTCGTATGCAGCCAGCTGTGCGGCCCGGTTTCCTTCCAGGCAGTCGGTGGCGCCGGCCTTAATCAGGCTTTCGATGGCCTTCTTATTGACCTGGCTGATCTCTACATTGGAAATAAACTGAGGCAGAGTCTTCGGCAGACCCTTCTGCTCTCTGGCCTCGATGATGGCATCGATGGCTCCCTCGCCCACATTTTTCACTGCCTGCAGACCAAAACGGATTTTGCCGTCCACCACGCTGAATTTCTTCTGGCTTTCGTTGACGCACGGCGGCAGAACCTCAATGCCCATTTCGGAACAGTTGCGGATATATTTTGCGACGGAATCCGAATCCCCCATAACGCTGGTCATGAGTGCTGCCATGAATTCCACCGGATAGTGGGCCTTCAGCCAGCCTGTTTCATAAGCCACCACGCCGTAAGCAGCAGCGTGGCTTTTATTAAACGCATACTCGGCAAAGCTGACCATGTCCTGGAAGATGGCTTCCGCCGCCTCTTCCGGAATGCCGTTGCGGACACAGCCTGCAATCTCCACATTGCCGTCTTCGTCGGTCTTTCCGTGGATGAAGTACTCCTTCTCCTCCAGCATCACGTCCATCTTCTTTTTCGACATGGCGCGGCGCACCAGGTCGGAACGTCCGTAACTGTAGCCGCCCAGATCCCGAACGATCTGCATTACCTGCTCCTGATAGATCAGACAGCCGTAGGTCACGTCCAGAATCGGCGCCAGCGCCGGATCCACATAGCGGATCCCTTTCGGATTCTTCTTGTTTTCAATATATTTCGGAATGGAGTCCATCGGACCCGGCCGGTAAAGTGCGATACCGGCCACCACATCCTCGTAGCAGGTCGGTTTCAGGCTCTTCATAAACTGGGTCATTCCCTGGCTTTCCAGCTGGAACACGCCGCAGGTATTTCCGGCAGATATCAGTTCGTAGACCTTCGGATCATCATAGGTCATCTTGCTGAAATCGATGGTGACCCCGTAGTTTTTTTCGATCATTTCCAGGGCATCCCGGATCACCGTCAGGTTCCGCAGCCCCAGGAAGTCCATCTTCAGAAGCCCCAGTTCTTCGATGGTGGTCATGGTGAACTGGGTGGAAATGCCCTTATCGGACATGTACAGCGGCACATATTCATCGATGGGTTCTTTTGAAATCACCACGCCTGCCGCATGGGTGGAAGCGTGACGGGGCATGCCTTCGATTGCCCTTGACATGTCCAGCACCTGCCGGACCATATCCTCGTTTTCATATCGTGCCAGCAGCTCCGGATTGGTTTCCAGCGCCTTGTCGATGGTCATGTGCAGATCAAACGGGATCGCCTTGGCAATGGCATCGGTTTCCGCATAGCTGACATTCAGCGCCCGTCCCACATCCCGGACCGCCGCCTTGGCCTTCATGGTTCCGAAGGTAATAATCTGGGAAACCCGACCTTCACCGTATTTGCGTCCCACATAATCGATGACCTCCTGCCGTCTCTCATAACAGAAGTCAATATCGATATCCGGCATGCTGACCCGCTCCGGATTGAGGAAACGCTCAAAAATCAGATTGTATTTGATCGGATCGATGTCCGTGATCTTCAGGCAGTAGGCAACCAGAGAACCGGCCGCCGATCCTCTGCCCGGACCCACCATGATCCCGTTCTGTTTCGCATAGTTGATGAAATCCCACACGATCAGGAAGTACTCCACATATCCCATGGAAATAATCGTATTCAGTTCATACTCCAGCCGGTCCAGCAGACTCTGGTCCGGATTTTCGCCGTAACGGTCGGCAAGGCCTTCACTGCAGAGCTTCCGTAGATAGGTCTCATTATCCAGTCCATCCGGCGGAATAAACTGCGGCAGATGATATTCGCCGAAGCGGAAGTCAAAGCTGCACTGTTCCGCGATCTTCTGGGTATTGTCGCAGGCCTCCGGGATCCCGGCAAACAGCTTACGCATTTCGTCTTCACTCTTCAGATAGAACTGATCGTTCGGGAACCGCATCCGGTTCGGGTCATCGATGGTGGTGGCCGTCTGAATGGCCAGCAGCACATCGTGAGCTTCCGCATCCTCCCGGCGCACATAATGGACGTCGTTGGTAGCCGCCAGCGGCAGATTCAGTTCACTGGCCAGACGCAGCAGATTCGGCTTGATATATGCCTCCTCTTCCAGTCCCTGATCCTGAATCTCCAGATAGAAATTCCCCGGACCGAAAATCTCCGCCAAAGCCTGTGCCTCTTCCTTCGCCCCTTCGTAATCGTTGTTCATCAGTCGAAACTGGACCTCGCCGGCCAGGCAGGCGGAAAGGCAGATCAGTCCTTCACTGTGCTCCCGCAGCACGTCCTTATCAATGCGGGGTTTATAATAATATCCCTTCGTGAAACCCAGGGACACGATTTTTATCAGATTTTTATAGCCCTGTTCATTCTTTGCCAGCAGAAGCAGATGGCCCTGATGCTTGTCCTTTTCCGCATCCTTATCGGTCATCTTCCGCTTGGCGGTATAGACCTCGCAGCCGATGATGGGCCGGATTCCCTGCTTTTTGCACTCTTTATAGAAATCCACCACGCCGAACATGACACCGTGATCGGTGATGGCCAGACTGTCCATGCCCAGCTCCTTCGCACGGCGCACCACATCTTTGATGCGGGCCGCACCGTCCAGCAGGCTGTATTCCGTATGAACATGAAGATGGGTAAATGCCATAGTCCTTTACATCCGGCGTCTGTCGCCGGTGCTTTCCTCCCTTGCTTTGATTCTTATAGTTTACCACAATTCGGGGCAGATGAAAAGCGAAGAGTTGCAGCCTGGCAGTTCTACACATTACGTCAGCCGGATTTTTTACACAGATTATTCACACCGCGGCCATTGCATTTTTCTGACCCGCTGTGGTAAAATGGAATGAAATTACGATGGAAAAGAGGGAGTATTTCAGAAATGAGAAAAGCACTGAAATGGATACTGGCCGCCGTGGCCGTTCTGATACTGATTCTGGCCGCTTACGTGACCTACGTTTTCACTGCGTATTACCGGCTGGAGGATCATCTGGTCCTTACTCCGGAACCGGCTGCCTCCGAACACACCGCCCAGCCCGAACAAACCGGGCAGCCCACCCAGTTCGTGCCGGTTGGAGAAAATCTGACTGTCACCTCCTGGAACATCGGCTTCGGTGCCTATACCGACCAGTTCAGCTTCTTCATGGACGGTGGAGACTATTCCCGCGGCTTCAGCGAAGAGATTGTGAAAGAAACGGTGGAATCCATCGGCACACAGCTGGCAGACTTCGGATCCGATTTTAACCTGGTGCAGGAAGTGGATGTGGACTCCACCCGCTCCTACCATATCGACGAGAAAGCCTTGCTGCTGGAAGCACTGCCGTCGCAAAACGCGGTTTTCGCCCAGAATTACGATTCCCCATACCTGTTCTGGCCCCTGATCAAGCCCCACGGCAAGTCGAAATCGGGCCTTCTGACCTTGTCGGATTACGAGATCACCTCGGCGGCCAGGCGCAGTCTCCCCATTCAGGATGGCTTCGCAAAATTCATCGACCTGGACCGCTGCTACTCGTCCAGCCGTATCCCGACGACAAACGGCAAAGAGCTGGTTTTGTACAACGTTCATCTTTCCGCCTATGCCACCGACCCTACCATCGCCGACCAGCAGCTGTCCGTCCTCTACGAAGACATGACCGCCGAATACAACGCCGGAAACTATGTGGTCTGCGGCGGCGACTTCAACAAGGATCTCCTGGGCGATTCCTCCGCCATCTTCGGCGTGTCCATGGAAGGCGGCAACTGGGCCAAGAGCTTCCCCTTCGACAGCGTGCCCGATGGATTTTCCATCGTCGCGCCGTACAATCCGGACCATCCTGTGCCGAGCAGCCGCAATGCCGATGCACCGTGGGATCCGGAAACCAATTACCAGCTGACCATCGACGGCTTCCTCATCTCAGACAACGTGGAATGCCTCACCGCCGACACCGTGGATCTGCAGTTCGCATACTCCGACCATAACCCGGTTCAGCTGACCTTCCGGCTGAAATACTAAACCAGATACAAAAGACAGCAACCTCTGCAATCTGAAAAATCTGCCTGAACGGCAGATTTTTTTGTTTTCTTCTCACAACAATCCCTGTATCCGCATACTATGAATTGATTTGGGAGGTGAATTATGCCATTAGATACGAGAGAACTTTTTGCACGGCTGATCCAGTGCGAGGCCGGCGGCGAAGGCGACGACGGCATGCGTGCAGTTGCTACGGTGGTGATGAACCGGGCCACTGTCACCGAAGGAGAATTCAGCCGGATCAACAACGGCGGCGATGTGCGTGCCGTGATCACACAGCCGGGACATTAGGCCTGCACAGCCGCCACAAATTTCAGAAATTCCAGTGTATTTTAAGCTCTTTCGAGCCTCGTTTTTCTCCATTTTTTACTTCCACATAATCCACAAAGGTCTGCAGCATTTCCACTGTCAGTTCTTCGCATTTCAGATATTTATCTGCCGTCTGCCGGACCAGAGCTTTGAGTTTTTTCTCTCGCTTCTGCCTGAGCAGGGCTGTGGTCTTTTCCAGCTCCAGTGTCCGCTCCAGAGATTCAATTTCTTTTTTCAGTGCCTTCTGTTTCTGCGAAAAGTGCTCCGACATTTCCCTGTAATCGTCCTTCGAGACAACGCCTTCCACCATATCGCTGTACAGCGAGGATTTCGTTTCTATGATCTTTTCAAGACTTGCCTGTTTCGAATACAGCTCCCCTTCAAGTTCCTGAAATGCCGAATCTGTTTTTACTTTTACATTCTCTGAAATGGCATTGATATCATTCTCGCTTAACCATGTATCGAAAATGATTTTCAATTCACGCAGGATTTCCCGCTTCAGCAGCTCCTCCGAGACAGAAACGCCCTTGCAGTTTTTCAGGATAATTCTGTTATGGCATCGATAATATCGATGCCCATCCCTGGAGCTGTTGTACACCACCGCACCGCTGCAGTATCCGCAAACCAGCTTTCCCGAGAAAAAATTGCCTTCGCCCCGGGTGGTAATCCGTGGATTCCTCGCCCGGCGGATTCTTGCCTGTTCAAATTCCTCCATCGTTACAATCGGTTCATGGGTATCCTTCACGATAATCCACTCTTCTCGCGGCAAATTGATGCGGTTATGGTTTTTATAGCTGATTGTCCGGCGTTTATTCTGGTACAGGCCGCCCGTATAAACCTCATTATTGAGAATGTGATTTACGGAGCTGCTCTGCCACAGACTTTCCCCCTTGTATCTCCTTGCTTTTCGCAGGTTTTCCGTACCCTTGAAGTTGATTCCCTGCACTTCTGTCTTATATTTTGTGGGTGACGGCACCCCTTCTTGGTTCAGGGTTCTTGCAATCACATTCAGGCTCATGCCTTCAATGCACATGGTAAAGATTCTTTTTACAATCTTTGCAGAAGGCGTATCAATAATGAGATGGTATGGATCATTCGGGTCTTTCTTGTATCCGTAGACCGGACAGCTGGCAATGTATTTGCCTTCTTTCTTTCTGGTGGCATAGGCTCTCCTCATATTCTCAGACAGATCTTCCAGATACCACTCATTGACCAGTCCGTTAATCTGACGGCTC
>JAQXSU010000063.1 GCA_029219125.1 Bacillota bacterium | reverse complement strand
ACGAAGAAATTTACAGAAGACTGCTTCAGCAGTGAGAATATTCAAGGTCTCCGGCTGGCGCTGGAGGAAGCAGACTCAGTGATCATCGGTGCAGGGGCGGGGCTTTCCACAGCAGCCGGCCTGACCTATGCCGGGCCACGGTTTGAAGAAAACTTTTCGGACTTCATCGAAAAATACGGCATCACCGACATGTACACCGGCGGCTTTTATCCGTTCGAAAGTCCGGAGGAGAAATGGGCCTGGTGGAGCCGCCATATTTTTCTGAACCGATACACAGCGCCGCCGCTTCCTGTCTACGACCAGCTGCTGGAACTGGTGAAGGAAAAGGACTATTTCGTCCTGACCACCAACGTGGATCACCAGTTCCAGCGGGCAGGCTTTGACAAGTCCCTGCTCTTTTACACCCAGGGGGATTATGGTCTCTGGCAGTGCAGCATGCCCTGCCATGGGAAGACCTATGACAACGAGGAGACCGTCCGTAAGATGCTGACGCAGCAGAAGGACATGCGAATCCCTGCAGAGCTGGTGCCCCGCTGTCCTGTCTGCGGCAGGCCCATGACCATGAACCTGCGGTGTGATTTCACCTTCGTGGAAGACGAGGGCTGGCACGCCGCCTGCCGCCGCTATGAAGACTTCCTGAGCCGCTGCCGGGGCCGCCGGGTCCTCTTTCTGGAACTGGGTGTGGGTGCCAACACTCCCGGCATCATCAAATATCCTTTCTGGCAGATGACGGCGCAGAATCCCAATGCTGCATACGCCTGCATCAACCAGGGGGAAGCATTTACAAATGCGACGATTGCGGATCGCTCTATCTGCATCAACGGAGATATCGGGGTGGTTCTGCAGAAGGTGTGAGATCACTGTGAGATCACCGGGTTTCCGAATTCGAGTTCAGACGCTACCGCAGTTCGATGAGTGTATCCAGATAAGCCCAGTCCACGCCTTCCGGGATGTAGTAGGCTGCAGGATCTTCTGCATCATAAAGCGGAGTCAGTTCCAGAGCATGGTCTGACAGTGTGACCCCTAAATAGCCCTGCGGTGTTTCATATGTGAAACAAAACTGTTTCTCACTGTCTTCGAAGAAATAGGATCCGGTGAACCGTTCCATCGTCAGGCCCTTCATATAGTTCCGCAGGGCAAACGTGTCTGTACATTTAACAGTGTTTCCATCGACAAAGATATCCCCATACAGCACGTACTGTCCGGTATCTCCCAACGGATAAAGCACTTCTCCACCGGTATATTCTCCATAGGTGAGTCCAACATATCCGAAGCTCGTAATCAATAGAAAAAAGAGCAGCCCCACGACGACTGCACCGCTGCGGCGCCGGACCGGCTTCATGATGTTTGCCAGCCGGTATCGCAGGGATGATGCGGTTGCGGAAAGGCAGGTGGTAAAGCCCCGCGGATCTCCTGCAGTATCAAGGATCAACTCTGCATACTGATGCCGAACTGCATGGTCCGCATCCAGCAAGACGGTCTCATCACAGCTCAGTTCCAGATCCTCCGTGCTTTTTTTCGTTGCCATCCACATCAGCGGGTTGAACCAGCATAATGCAGTGCAGAACACGAAGAAAAACTTGGTCCATGCATCTTCACGCCCGATGTGGATGATTTCGTGACGAAAAATCAGTGCAAGGGCATCCGGCGAGTACTGGCGATTCGGGAGCACCACACAGGTTGTGCGCCGAAAGAGGCCTATGGACAGCGGCGTTGCTGCCTTCGGTGAAACAACCAGTCCGCCTTTCGGCTTTCGAATTCCCGCCCGTTCAATCTCAGAATTCCAGATTTCGTTCACTTCCGAATCTGTAACAGCAACAGTATCCTTCAGAAGCTGTCGGCGAAAAACAAGATGAGAGATCATCTTCCACAGGAGCACTGCGAAAAATCCTGCCAGCCATACGAAAAACAACATCCACATGAGCCTTGTTCCCGGCACATGGACGACCAACAAGGGTTCCGGAATTAGCATAGTACTCTGATAGACCAGATAAAGATAGTTGGGAATCATCCACAGCATGGCGCATGCCCTGGCACTGATGTGCTTTCGAAGAAACGGAAGCACGGCTGCTAAAATCAGGAAATAGACACTGATATGCAGGAAAATGCCGAAACACATGGAAATCATGCGTTCCGCTGTATCCAAAAGTCCGTCAAGCAACATGCTGACACCCGCCATGACAAACAAAAAAAACGGAAGAAGCCCCCCAGAAACATAAGGCAGATATCTCTGAACCTCTGCAGCCCTTCCGGTCCAGTCCTCTCCAGCTTCATTATGCTGCCTGTCTATCACGACCCACCCAAGCATCGCACTGAAGATCAGGCCGATCACCACTCTTGCAAATAACACCAGGCTCATAGCAGATCCCTTTCCAGAAGATCTCTGAGTTCCTCAATTTCCTCCTTCGTCAGGCCGCTGTCACAGAGCGCCGCTGCGAAAGTGGGCAGGCTGCCGCCGCAGAGTTTATCCAGGAAGCGCCTGCTTTGCTGTGCCAGATAGTCCTGCCGGGATACCAGTGGATAATACCGGGCACTGCGTCCCTCCTTCTCAATCCGAATGAAACCTTTCTCTGACAGCCGTGTCAGAAGCGTCAGCAATGTGGTCGGTGCCATCGGATGAGAATCCTTCAGAATTTCCTCTATCTCTGCCCTTGCCACAGGGGCTTCGCATGCCCAGACAGCCTGCATCACTTCCAGTTCTGCGTCAGGCAGCCTTTTTTTCATTGTATTCATCATAAATCCCCTTTCATTCTACAAATGTAGTATCAAAATATATTCTACATTTGTAGAGTATTCTTGTCAATCTGTTATACAATTTTTCGTTTTGTTTTTAAAAAGTATATTGTATTCTTTTCCGTACACGCTTGCCTTTTCTTTCGAATTGTGGTAGATTGGTTTCATTCTTTTGTTTTTTGGAACAAAGAAAATCGAATAGTTTTGTGAAATTTTTGTTTTTATTCACGATTATCTATGGAGAATTTGGAGGAAAGATAAAATGAGTAAAAAACGCACTCTCACCATGGACGGCAATACGGCGGCTGCACATATTGCCTATGCCTTTACGGATGTGGCAGCCATTTACCCCATCACTCCCTCTTCCGTCATGTCGGAAACAGTGGACGAATGGTCTGCTTACGGAAAGAAGAATCTCTTCGGCCAGACCGTGAAGATCGCAGAGCTTCAGTCAGAAGCGGGCGCGGCAGGAACGGTTCACGGCTCTCTGACAGCCGGTGCTCTGACGACCACCTTTACTTCATCGCAGGGCCTTCTGCTGATGATTCCGAATATGTATAAAATCGCCGGTGAACTGCTGCCGGGTGTGTTCCACGTGGCAGCCAGAACCGTTGCCAGTCATGCACTCTGTATCTTTGGCGATCACTCCGATGTCATGGC
>JAQXSU010000062.1 GCA_029219125.1 Bacillota bacterium | reverse complement strand
AAATGAGTAAAAAACGCACTCTCACCATGGACGGCAATACGGCGGCTGCACATATTGCCTATGCCTTTACGGATGTGGCAGCCATTTACCCCATCACTCCCTCTTCCGTCATGTCGGAAACGGTGGATGAATGGTCTGCTTACGGAAAGAAGAATCTCTTCGGACAGACTGTGAAGATCGCAGAGCTTCAGTCTGAAGCAGGCGCAGCAGGAACGGTTCACGGCTCTCTGACCGCCGGTGCTCTGACAACGACCTTTACCTCATCGCAGGGCCTTCTGCTGATGATTCCGAATATGTATAAAATCGCCGGTGAGCTGCTGCCGGGTGTGTTCCACGTGGCAGCCAGAACCGTTGCCAGTCATGCACTCTGTATCTTTGGCGACCACTCCGATGTTATGGCCACCCGCCAGACCGGTTTCGCCATGCTGGCTTCCGGCTCCGTGCAGGAAGTCATGGATCTGGGCGGCATCGCTCATCTGGCGTCCATCAAATCCCGGGTTCCGTTTCTGCACTTTTTCGACGGGTTCCGGACGTCCCATGAAATCCAGAAGATTGAGGTGCTGGACTACGAAGACCTGAAAAATCTGCTGGACTGGGATGCGGTAGCTGCTTTCCGGGCCCGCGCCCTGAATCCCGAACATCCAGTCATCCGGGGTACTGCCCAAAACCCGGATATTTTCTTCCAGAGCCGGGAAGCCGCCAACAAATATTACGACGCTGTGCCGGATATCGTGGAAGACTATATGAATCAGATCAGCCAGCTGACCGGACGTACCTATCACCCATTTGACTACGTGGGTGCGCCGGATGCCACCAATGTGGTCATTGCCATGGGTTCCGTCTGCGAAACCATCGAAGAAACCATGCAGAAGCTGCTGGCAGAAGGTCATAAGGTAGGTCTGATTAAAGTCCGCCTGTACCGTCCTTTCTCAAAGAAACACCTTCTTGCTGTTCTGCCAAAGACCGTGGAGCGGATCGCAGTCCTCGACCGTACCAAGGAGCCGGGTGCACCGGGTGAACCGCTGTATCAGGATGTCCGCACCGCTCTTTACGGCATGAAGTACGCTCCTGAAGTTTACGGCGGCCGCTACGGTCTGGGCTCCAAGGATGTGACTCCAGGCATGATCCACAGCGTTTTCGACAACCTCTACCATAAACATCCGAAGGATCACTTCACCGTGGGAATCGAAGATGATGTCACCGGTCACTCCCTGCCCCATACGGTGGGCATCGCACGGAAACCGGAAGGTACCATCAAGTGCAAATTCTGGGGTCTTGGTTCTGATGGTACCGTCGGCGCCAATAAGACGGCCATCAAGATCATTGGTGATAAAACAGACCTGTACGCTCAGGGCTATTTCAGCTATGACTCTAAGAAGTCCGGCGGCCTGACCGTATCCCATCTCCGATTCGGCAAATCCCCGATCCAGTCCACTTATCTGATCAACCGGGCTGACTTCGTGGCATGCCACAACCAGGCATACCTGAGGCAGTACGACATGCTGAAAGACCTGACTGACGGCGGAACCTTCCTGCTGAACACACTTTGCGACGAGACCACCATCGGCGACTACCTGACGGCATCCGTGAAGCGCGCTCTGGCAAAGAAACACGCCCAGTTTTATATCATCAACGCCTGGGACATTGCAGAGAAGATCGGCCTTGGAAGCCGCATTAACATGATCATGCAGGCGGCCTTTTTCCAGCTGACCGGCGTCATTCCCATCGACGATGCGGTGAAATATCTGAAAGAGGGAATCGAAAAGACCTATAAAAAGAAGGGCCCGGCCATCGTGGAAATGAACTGTCAGGCGGTAGACTACGGCGTCCGCGAAATCAAAAAAATAGAGGTGCCCGAAGAGTGGCTCCATGCAGAGGATCCGCGGGAGCGGCCTCTGAATATTCCGCAGTTCGTCGAGGATCTGATGATTCCGATGAACCGTCAGGAAGGCGACGACCTTCCGGTCAGTGCTTTCGAAACGGTTGCGGACGGTACCTTCCCAAGCGGCACCAGCAAGTTTGAAAAGCGGGGCGTCGCCATCTATCTGCCGAAATGGGATGCGGAAAAATGTATTCAGTGCAACCAGTGTTCCTTCGTCTGCCCGCACAGTGCCATCCGTCCTGTACTCCTCACGGAAGAGGAAAAAGCAGCGGCACCGACAGATTTCCTGACGAAGCCTGCCGTGGGAAAAGAACTGAAAGGTCTGCACTACCGGATGCAGCTGTCCTCTCTGGACTGCCTGGGCTGCGGCAACTGCGCCGACATCTGCCCTGCTTCCGAAAAGGCACTCACCATGACAGCCTATGCGAAGATCGCAGCACCGGAAGCGGAAAACTGGGAATATAGCCAGACCATTCCTTCCAGAGCCAACCTGGTAAACCGCCACTCGGTAAAGGGCAGCCAGTTCGCACAGCCGTACATCGAATTCAGCGGTGCCTGCGCAGG
>JAQXSU010000061.1 GCA_029219125.1 Bacillota bacterium | reverse complement strand
TTCGGCGGCACCCTGCATCATGGATGCGGAGCCGTAGCGCACGTTGATGACGGCGTCAGCGCCCAGTGCTTCTGCTTCGTCCACCATGCGCTTGGTGGCGATCTGACGTGCTTCATTGAGCATTTCTGTGTATGCGGACAGCTCGCCGCCCACCAGCGTCTTCATGCCGGACATGAAGTCCTTACCGAAGTTTTTTGTCTGAACAGTGGTTCCTTTTACGATGCCCAGGGCTTCGATTTCTTTTCCGGGTACATAATTTAAGGTCAGTAATAACATTTCTTTTTCCTCCTTGAATTCATTAATCTTTACAATCATTTATTCCACTTAGTATTTTTTCGCTTCCTCTTCTTCGCCTCTGTGAATTTCAGCAAAACGCTGCCGCAGCGCAACCAGCACGCCAATCACCACGGCCACACCACCGGTGATATACATCCATGCAATGCCGTCAGCAAACAGGTCTTCTTCACCCAGAAGCAGCACGACAAGTGCACCGACGAACACCAGTACAATGGCAATCATGACTACAGCAGCAATCACTGCTCCTTTTTTCTTTTCAGTATTTCCTTGCATCGTCCATTTCTCCCTTCCGGATTTCTCCGATTCTCTGCAAAAGTGCCAGAACCACACCGCCGATCACCAGCAGTGGAATCAGCAGCATCAAAACCATGAAAAACAGCGGCGGCATTCCTTCCGGATCCGTCTGCATGCCCCAGATCATCAGAACAAGGAGTCCAGCCATAAGGAGAGTCATCAGAACTGTCACCACCACCGGCGCTACATAAGACAGGCGAACATCATACTGATGCTTATTCTGAAATGCAGTGCCGCTCCGCTCCAGCGCCTCCATCTCTGAAAGGATCTTTCCTGCATCCAGATCCGCCAGGGTTCCTTCTTCTGACCGAAGCCTGCTGCAGAAGGCCTCGGATTGGGACAGATTTTCCTTTTCCCGTTCCAGAGTCACCAGATGGCGGCGCATGCTGTCGGCCACCGTGCTTCTTCCGCTCTGCATCAGGCGGATCTCTTCCAGGGGCAGACCCAGTTTCCGCAGCAGCTTGATCTGCTCCAGTGTTCGCACATCTTCCTCGCTGTATTCCCGGTACCCGTTCTCCTTATTCCTTCGTGGAGAGAGCAGTCCCTGGTCTTCATAGAACCGAATATTCTTTTTCGTAATGCCGATGCGCTGTTCCACCTCGTTGATTTTCATCTGCATTTTCCTCCTGACTGTGTCCATACTATACCTTCCACAAGGGGGAAGGTCAATAGATTTCCTGAAATTTTTTCAAAAATCCGAAAAGAGCAGCCCGAAATGGACTGCTCTCTGGATTTCATTGCATATTTGCTCTCGAAATAGATTTCAGGGCTTATTTCAGAACTACAGTAGCTCCAACTTCTTCCAGCTGCTTCTTGATAGCTTCTGCTTCTGCCTTTTCTACGCCTTCCTTTACGTTGGAAGGAGCGCCGTCTACCAGTTCCTTTGCTTCCTTCAGGCCCAGACCGGTCAGTTCTCTTACAGCCTTGATAACCTTGATCTTTTCGCCGCCAGCAGCTTCCAGAACAACAGTGAATTCAGTCTGTTCTTCTTCAGCAGCAGCAGCACCGGCAGCACCTACAACTGCAACCGGAGCAGCAGCGGATACGCCGAATTCTTCTTCACAAGCTTTTACTAAATCGTTTAATTCCAGAACGGTCATGTTCTTGATCGCTTCAATGATCTGTTCGATAGTCATTTTTATTTTCTCCTTTTCAAAATTTCATTTAAATGTTTATTTACGCCGCTAAATGGCACGGCGCATTCCGATAATATTCAGGCCAGTGTGTCTTTTTCTGCGGATGCCTATGCTTCTGCTTTTGCATCTGCGATAGCCTGGAATGTTCTGACTGCCTTGCTGATCGGGGACTGAATGCTTCCCATAAACTTGGCAATGAGTACTTCTCTGGATGGGATGTCGGCAATTGCCTGGATACCGTCCTTATCGAAGAAAGTACCTTCTACAACACCTGCTTTGAATTCCATCTTCTTGAAGTCTTTGATCACTTCGTTTAAAACTCTTGCAGGAGCGGTAGCGTCTTCGCAGCTGATAGCCAGTGCGCTCGGACCGTCCAGTACGTCTGCCAGACCGGCAAACTCAGTACCTTCGATTGCTCTCTTAACCAGAGTGTTCTTGTATACGGTATAGTCTACGTTTGCTTCACGCAGCTTCTTTCTCATGGCGTCTGCCTGGGCTACGGTAATTCCCATGTAGTCGATAACTACTGCAGCCTGAGCATTTTCCAGTTTACCTTTAATTTCATCGATGATGATCTGTTTCTGTTTCTGTGCTTCTACTGACATTAAATGTTCTCCTTTCTTGCGCGGCATTCTGCGTTCTGCGGAAAGCCCCGCAGGATATATGGTACTCCATAAAAAAACCTTGTCTGCTCTGGCATGGCCGCGGACAGGCAAGGTCAATATTTTATATTGTACCTCGGCGGGAAATTAAGCTTTCGCACCCGCTGTCTACGGTTAGATTTCGTATTCGTTTGTATCCTCGGAAGGATATCCGGGATCTTAGAACTGGATCAGAGCAGGATTTACTTTGATTCCAGGGCCCATGGTAGCTGCCACGGTGACACTTCTCAGATACTGACCCTTTGCAGCGGCCGGCTTAGCCTTTACAATGGCTTCCAGTAATGCATTGAAGTTGTCGTTCAGCTTTTCAGCGCCGAAGGAAGCTTTACCGATCGGAGTGTGGATAATGTTCGTCTTATCCAGTCTGTACTCAACTTTACCGGCTTTGATTTCCTGCAGAGCCTTGGTTACGTCCATAGTAACGGTACCGGACTTAGGGTTTGGCATTAAGCCCTTAGGTCCCAGGATCTTACCCAGTCTACCTACCACACCCATCATGTCAGGGGTAGCTACTACTACGTCGAAGTCAAACCAGTTTTCAGTCTGAATCTTCTGTGCCATTTCTTCTGCACCTACATAGTCAGCACCAGCTGCTTCAGCTTCTGCTGCTTTCGGTCCCTTGGCGAATACCAGAACCTTCTTGGTCTTACCGGTTCCGTGCGGAAGAACGATAGCACCTCTGACCTGCTGGTCAGCGTGTCTTCCGTCAACACCAAGCTTAATGTGTACTTCGATGGTTTCATCGAATTTTGCTCTGGAAGTTTCTACAGCTAACTTCATAGCTTCTTCCACTTCGTACAGGTTGGCCTTTTCGTATTTTGCTGCGGCCTCCTTGTAACCTTTACCTCTCTTAGGCATGTTTTACCTCCTTGTGGTACTAACGACATTCTGTCTCCCACTGATTAATCTTCTACAACGATTCCCATGCTTCTTGCAGTACCCTTGATCATTTCGGTAGCTGCTTCCACAGTGGCTGCATTTAAGTCAGGCATCTTGATCTTGGCGATTTCTTCAACCTGAGCTCTGGTCAGAGTCGCAACCTTTTTCTTGTTAGGTTCTCCGGATGCTGCAGTCAGACCTGCTGCTTTCTTCAGCAGAACAGCTGCCGGCGGAGTCTTGCAGACAAACGTAAATGATCTGTCAGCATAAACGGTGATTACTACAGGGATAACCATTCCCGGCTGATCCTGTGTTCTAGCGTTGAACTGCTTACAGAAGTCCATAATGTTTACGCCCTTCTGACCTAATGCAGGACCTACTGGAGGTGCTGGTGTAGCATTTCCGGCTGCAATCTGAAGTTTGATATAACCTTCAACTTTCTTTGCCATTTTCCTGGTTCCTCCTTTCCCAGAATTTTATCTAACAATTTTATCTAAAAGAACCGGTGGTTCCTTTAAATCTTATCCACCTGGCTGAATTCCAGTTCAACCGGGGTCTCTCTTCCGAACATGGAAACTTTCACCTTCAGGATCTGCTTTTCATTGCTGATCTCTTCCACGGTACCCATGAACCCTTCAAACGGGCCGCTGATTACCTTTACGGTTTCTCCGATTTCCACATCCAGATCGATATATACTTTTTCGATTCCCATTCTGGCGACTTCTTCATCCGTCAGAGGAATCGGGTCGGAGCCATGACCTACGAAGCCGGTAACACCCTGGGTGTTTCTCACCAGGTACCAGGTTTCGTTGGTTACAATCATCTTTATGATAACATAACCCGGAAACATCTTTCTGGTCTTAATCTTGCGCTGACCGTCTTTTACCTCGATTTTATCTTCTGTCGGTACAACGATGTCCAGAATCAGATCCTGCATACCACGGTTCTCAACCATCTTTTCGATATTCACTTTGACCTTGTTCTCATGGCCGGAGTAAGTATGCACCACATACCATCTGGCCTGTCCGTCACCGCGGAGTCCCTCGCCGATCAGCGGAGATACAGTGACAGGCGTCTTGCTGTTTTCAAATTCAGACATCTTGCTACCTTCTTTTCAAATTAAGCCAGAGTGATGTTCAGAATATGTTTCAGTGCTGCCAGTACACCGGTATCAATCAGCCAGAAACCCAGTGCAAAGATGGCACAGGTCAGAATGACCACTGCTGTATAGGAAACAGTTTCCTTCTTCGTAGGCCATACAACCTTCTTCATTTCAATCTTGACGCCTTTAAAATACTCACCGATGCCGGCTTTCTTTTTCGCAGTCTCTTTTGCCATAATACGCTCTCCTTCTCTTCCCGGTTATTTGGTTTCTTTATGAAGAGTATGCTTCTTGCAGAACTTGCAGTACTTCTGCATTTCGATACGATCCGGGTCGTTCTTCTTGTTCTTCATGGTATTGTAGTTTCTCTGCTTGCATTCTGTGCATGCCAGCGTCACTTTTACTCTCATTGTGATTGTCCTCCGTTTAACTCAAAATTCAGAGCCTGAATTAAAGCTCTGTTTTACTTCTAATCATAAAGTTGCCATATAATTATAAAACAGGCATCTGGCAATGTCAACACCTAAAATTACATTATTTTTTCTTTCTGCCGTTATTCTTCGCCGTTATTTTTCATCTTTATTCTTCGCCGTTATTCATCACGCCGATGATCCTATCCGCCGCCTGGGCAATCTGCTCATGATCCTGATCCACCACGGAAGCGTAAGCCCCTCCCAGCGCATAACATGGCAGATAGTCGTTCTTCCCCTTCAGCGCAGTCTTCTGAATGTCCCAGGACGGCATGTCGTTCAGCTGCATCTTCACCAGAGATGTCATTTCTTCCGTGCTCATATTAGTTTCCATATTGCCGCGGATCGCATCCAGAATGGATGTATAGCTGGTCAGAATTGCAGTGCTGCCGGTGGCCTTCTTCAGAATCGCCTCCAGAACCAGCTGCTGGTTCTCGTTTCTGCGCATGTCTCCGTCTACCCAGGAAGCACGCTCCCGGCAGAACGCCAGTGCCATTTTTCCATCCAAATGGTTGATACCCTGCACGAAGTTGATCCCGTTGAGTTCCGGCATGCCCTTCATGTTATGTGTCGTAAAGGCATACGGTGAATCCACATCCACGCCGCCGATGGCGTCCACCAGCTTCACCACCGTGCTGTAGTTCACTTTGACATAATAGTTCATGGTCAGACCCGTCATTTCCTCCACTGCACCCATGGTTTCCTGAATGCCGTAAAGCCCTGAATGGGTCAGCTTGTCCTGCGCACCCTTGCCCGGCAGGCTCACATAATAATCCCGCGGGATGGAAGTCAGCAGTACTTCGTGCGTCTTCGGGTTCACCGTCACGATGATATTTACATCTGAACGAGACTGAATGCCGATATCTCCTTCCACATCGAGCCCGCTGACATAGACATTAAAGGAATCCTTCTTCACATTCACGGCTTTTGAGGCTCCCGCTTCTCCTACTTTGATGGAAATGGTGTAGAGAATCCGGGTTTCCTCCTCCAGGCTCGTCCTCTCTGCTTTCAGCGATTCATAGCTGGCCGCACTGATGAATACCGCCTGATATTCCTGGAATTCTGCAATCCCTGTGGTTTCATCCACCGTTTCACAGCCCCCTGCTGCCAGACCGTCGAAAAGCTGGTTCAAATCGGCAAAATACTTATACTCTACACTGACTTCCCGCTGCAGATCATCTTTTGCCTCGGAATACGTCAGATCATTTGTCATATGCGTTCCGACCCCGCTGCCTGCCAGCTCCGATACATCGGTAAATGCCGAATCGCTCTTTACCACTACATAGTAGTCTTCTTTCAGTTCCACGATGCTGCCGGCCACGGTGATATCATCCAGGAAATCGATGGTATCGGCCAGATACCATGCTCCCACGCCGAATCCGGCAATGAGAATCACCGAGAAAAAAGCAGCTGCAGTCTTCCGCTTCCTTATGCCGTAACGGCTGAACATGACCGGAACGATAAAGATCGAAATCAGAATCAGCACAGCAATCAGGCTGTAGAGATACTTGGCCGGCAGTACATTGATCCAGATCAGCAATCCGATGAATGCTGCCAGGATCAGTGTATATATCACAGAAAGCACCTGAAAAAAACGGTTGCCCCGTGCTGCCGCTTTCTGCCTTCTTTCTTCTTCCCTTCTTTCGCTTCGCATAATTCTTCCTCCAAAACTCTCCTGCTGCGAACCCGCTGCGGCTGCAAAGCAACCGCAGCGCACCGAAAATAAGGAGTCCCTCCCCGAGACTCCTCAGATAGTTTACCTTATTTTTACCGCCGTGGCAATGGAAAAAAGCTTACATTTTTCTAACATTTCTTACGATTTCCCGATTTTGTCCGGAACCGTCGCATTCTACTCCACGAAAGAAAGCAGCTGCTCTGCAGTTTTCCTTGGAGGTGCGGCGACCTCGCCGTCCACCGGGTAGCCAATCGGAATGATAGCTGCAAGCTGCTGACCTTCCGGAATTTCCACGATTTCGGCCACTTTATTTTCATCGAAAATGCCCATGATTACCGTTCCGATCCCCTTTTCGTGGGCTGCCAGACAGAAGGTCTGTGCCGCAATGCCGGCATCAAACATTTCCCAGCGGTCACCCTTCGGCGTGGTGTAGCTGCCGTCCTTTTCGAAGCCGGACCGGCCCTTTACCATGGTCAGCAGAACAAGCGCCGGTGCATTGGCCATCGTTTTGATGTTATAGGTAAAGCCCAGGGTGCAGTCTTCTGTCGCAATGGCTGCGATTTTCTCCGGGTCTTCCACAACGATATATCTTGCAATCTGCGTATTCTTCCAGGATGGCGCATAAGCTGCCACATTTACGATCTCCTCGATCACTTCATGGGGCACCTTCTTGTCCTGAAACTTTCTGATACTTCTTCTTTCTTTGATTCCGGTAATTAAATCCATGGTTCATTTCCTTTCCTGACGTATAGATGTATTATAGGACGCAAGCGTCATCTTTTTCTATTTTACCATATTCCGGCCATATAGCAAGGACTTCCTTGCTACAGCATCTTTTTCTTTTTAAAATATAAGATTTCCAACGTCACAGTCAGTACGCTGAGCCCGATGACCGCAGCATAACCGTACCGCCAGTGCAGCTCCGGCATGTTTGGAAAGTTCATGCCATACCAGCCTGCGATCAGCGTCAGCGGCAGGAAAACAGTCGTGATCACCGTCAGCATGGTCATAATCCGATTCTGCTGCTCTGCCGTTCTCGACTGGTACAGTTCCCGAATCTGAAGGAGATACTCCCGCAGCATTTCCACATGGTTATGGAGCCGCTCCGCCTTATCTGCCAGCCGTCCCCACTCCGCACAGGTCTCTTCCTGCCGGGCAAGCCGGGGGTCATCCTCCATGTTCCCCGCCAGATTGGCCATCTGCTCATAATAGGTATGCAAGGTAAACAACTTTCGCCGGCAGCGGGCAGTCCTTTCCTGAAAATTCTCGGGGATTCCCTTCAGCAGTTCCTCCTCCAGCGCATACAGGCTTTCCTCCAGCCGCTCCAGCTGCAGTACATCATCCTGCATCAGAAGGTGGAGCAGGTTCAGTATAAAGTTCTGTCCGTCTTCCGACCCTTCCAGATCAGTTCTGTTTTCTTCCGCCAGCGCTGCCAGCCTTCCCGATTCTTCTGCAAACATCAGGCGCCCGGCCTCTGCGCCGTTCCGGGGTTCCTCCAGGAAAAACGCAAAAGCCATGCCGCCCTGCTTCTCCTGACGGGGCACCTTTATGGTACCGATGTAGTTTTCCCCCGTTCTTTCCAGCTTGCAGTAACGAAGGTTCTTCATGCTCTTCTTCAGGGTCTCTGGCAGCATTACGTCCTCTGCATTTTCTTCCTCTCTGCCCAAAATCCACACGTCCAGCCCGTTTTTCAGTTTCAGCTTTTTCATGTGCCCTAGTCCCCCTTCTGTTTTCTTTCCCGGAAATGCCAGAACCCGCAGAGCATCTGCGGGTTCTGTCTCTATTGATTCAGTTTCCTGAAAGTGTCGAATTATTCGATGATTTCAGTTACTACGCCGGAACCTACGGTTCTGCCGCCTTCTCTGATTGCGAAACGCAGTCCTTCTTCGATTGCGATCGGAGTGATCAGGTCGATTTCCATGGTGATGTTATCGCCAGGCATGCACAT
>JAQXSU010000060.1 GCA_029219125.1 Bacillota bacterium | reverse complement strand
ATTGTAAAACCAATGGATTTTAAGGTAGAATAAAGTCGGGAGAAATTGAGATATAAGAAAACAAGGAATCAAAAAACAATGGAGGAACAAAGTATGGAAAAAATCATGCAGCTTCTCGATGCCGGCAGTTTCATGGAACTGGGCGGACAAGTCTGTGCCAGAAGTACGGATCTGTGCAGCGCTTCCGGTGCCAAGGCCTCAGACGGTGTGGTAACCGGATACGGCACCGTGGGCGGTAAGCTGGTCTATGTTTTCGCACAGGACAGCCGCGTCATGGGAGGCACCTTCGGCGAAATGCACGGAGAAAAGATCATCCGTCTGTACAGACAGGCCATGCGGGCCAAGGCGCCGGTGATCGGTCTGCTGGACTGCAGGGGCATCCGGATTGAAGAGGGAATCGACGGACTGGAAACCTTTTCGAAACTGTACCGGGTACAGGAAGAAGCCAGCGGAAATATTCCGCAGCTCATGGCCGTCATCGGCCGGTGCGGCGGCGGTATGTCCATCGCAGCGCGCATGGCGGACTTTGTATTTGTGGAAAAAGAAAAAGGAGAACTGTTTCTGCAGGGGGATCCTGACATACAGGAAGCATATGCAGAAGGTTCTTTATCCTGGGAAGAAATCAGGGAGAACATCCGCAGCCTGATTGAACTGCTGCCGTGTTCCGTGGATGAGATGCCGCCGGCCGGTCCGTGCAGCGATGATCTGAACCGGATGTGTCCGGAACTGGATAGCTTTGACGGAGACGGCCGCGAGCTGCTGACCGTCATTTCCGATGACCGGTTTTTCCTGGAAACGGGGGCAGAACACGGCACCGGCATGACTACGGGCTTTTTCAAACTGAACGGTGCAGCCGTCGGCGGCGTGGCAGCCTGCGGCAAGCTGACCGCAGACGGACTGGATAAGGCGGCCGACTTCATTTCCCTGTGTGATACGTACCACATCCCGGTATTGACGGTAACCGACACGGAAGGATTCGCTTCCGGAGAGAAAGAAGAAATCTTTCTGCCGAAGGCGGCCGGCCGGATGGTGCGTGCCCTGACATGTGCCTCTGTTCCGAAGGTGAATCTCATCGTGGGACAGATCTACGGCAGTGCCTACAGCATGATGAATACCAGAGGTCTTGGGGCGGATTATGTCTTCATGTGGGAAGACGCCCATGTGAATGTGCTTCATACCCACCAGGCACTGGACATGCTGGATCAGAAGCTGGAGCCGTCCAAACTGCAGCTGATGTCTGAAGTATACGAAAAGAACCGCAGCAGCGCTGACGCCATGGCAAGACGGGGCTATGCGGATAAGAGAATCAAGCCTTCCGAAACCAGACAGTATCTGGCCGGGGCCTTTGAGACCTTTGCCAATTTGTATCGGTAACATGGGAAAGGGGGAAACAATATGACGTTTGGTGAGATCCTGTCCAAGGCGGCAGTCAATACCCTCCTTGGAATGGGAACCGTGTTTTTTATGCTGATTCTGATCATTGCGGTGATCTCCCTGTTCCGGTTCATCCCGGAAAAGAAAGAACGGGCAGAAGAGCCTGCACAGACGGCTGCGGCAGGAGAACCTGAAGCCATGCAGTCTGCTGCACCGGGATCTCCGGATGATCCGCTGCTGATTCCTGTAATCATGGCAGCGCTGATGGCAGCCATGGGTGAAGAGGGCTCTGCCGCAGCTATCACCGACGGAACCTGTCCGTATACCGTCCGGTCCATCCGGCGCAGACAGCAGAATGCATGAGATAGCCCAGTGCAGTTACAAGAAAGGAAAATAAAAAATGGAAACATATATTATCAGAGTAAATGGATTTGAATACGAAGTGGAAGTAGAAAAGAAGGCTGCAGGAACAGCAGCTCCGGCAGCACAGGCACCTTCTGCAGCGGCAGCTGGGTCGTCTCCGGCTCCGAAGGCAGCCCCGGCACCGCAGGCTGCGCCGAAGGCAGCCGCCGCAGGCAAGCCGGTGGCCACGGGCACAGCCGGAAAGGTATGGAAGATCGTACAGAAGGCCGGTGCTCAGGTAAAACGGGGCGACAGCATCGTGATCCTGGAAGCCATGAAGATGGAAATTCCTGTGGTTGCACCGGAAGACGGCACCATCGGAGAAATCCTGGTGGCAGAAGGGGAAACTGTTGAATCCGGCCAGACCGTAGCCACCATCCTGTAGAAGGGACAGAGGACATACATTATGGAATATATCACAAATACACTTTCGAACCTGATTCACCAGACCGCGTTTTTCGACCTGACCCTGGGGAATCTGGTCATGATCGTGGTGGCATGCGGATTCCTTTACCTTGCCATCGCCAAACAGTATGAGCCGCTGCTGCTTCTGCCGATCGCCTTCGGCATGCTGCTGGTAAACATCTACCCTCCGATTATGGAAGAGGGCGGTCTGCTGTATTACTTCTATCAGCTGGACGAATGGGCCATCCTGCCGTCCCTGATTTTCCTGGGCGTCGGCGCACTTACCGATTTCGGTCCGCTGATTGCCAACCCGAAAAGCTTCCTGCTGGGTGCGGCAGCCCAGTTCGGTATTTTCGGCGCATATCTGCTGGCCATGTGCCTGGGCTTCAATGACCTGGCCGCTGCAGCCATCGCCATCATCGGCGGTGCCGACGGTCCGACCTCCATCTATCTGGCATCCAAGCTGCATCAGACGGAGATCATGGGACCGATTGCCGTGGCAGCCTACTCCTATATGTCGCTGGTGCCGATTATTCAGCCGCCGATCATGCGTGCCCTGACCACCAAAGAAGAGCGGGCCATCAAGATGGAGCAGCTGCGACCGGTATCCAGGAGAGAGCGGATTTTGTTCCCAATCGTGGTAACCATCGTGGTCTGCGGTTTGCTGCCGTCCACCACACCGCTGGTGGGTATGCTGATGCTGGGCAACCTGTTCCGGGAAAGCGGCGTGGTCAGACAGCTGACGGAAACCGCGTCCAACGCACTGATGTACATCGTGGTGATTTTGCTGGGTACTTCGGTGGGAGCCACCACCAGTGCAGAGGCGTTTCTCAAGTGGGATACCATCAAAATCGTCATTATCGGCCTGGCGGCCTTCTGCTTCGGTACTGCTGCCGGCGTACTCTTCGGCAAGCTGATGTGCAGGCTGTCCGGGGGCAAAATCAATCCTCTCATCGGTTCTGCAGGCGTCTCGGCTGTGCCTATGGCGGCCAGAGTGTCCCAGAAAGTGGGTGCTGAAGAGGATCCGACCAACTTCCTGCTGATGCATGCCATGGGACCAAACGTGGCGGGCGTCATCGGTACGGCGGTTGCAGCCGGCGTATTTATGGCCATCTTCGGTGTGTAAAAAAGGAGTATATATATGACTGAGAAAAAGATAAAAATTACGGAAACCGTTCTCCGGGATGCCCACCAGTCCCTGGTGGCCACCAGAATGGGGACGGAGGATATGCTGCCGATTCTGGAAAAAATGGACCAGGTCGGATTTTACTCGCTGGAATGCTGGGGCGGTGCAACCTTTGACGCCTGTCTGCGGTTCCTGAAGGAAGATCCGTGGGACCGGCTCCGGCAGATCCGCGACCGGGTGAAAAATACCAAACTGCAGATGCTGCTCCGCGGCCAGAACCTGCTGGGATACCGGCATTATGCAGACGATGTGGTGGAATATTTCGTTCAGAAATCCATCGCTAACGGCATCGACATCATCCGTGTCTTCGATGCGTTCAACGACCTGCGCAACCTGGAAACTTCGGTGCGTAGCATCAAAAAAGAGGGCGGAGAGGCACAGATCGCACTGGCCTATACCACCGGTGCCGCCTATACGACAGAATACTGGGTGAAAATTGCCCGTGAAATTGAAAATATGGGGGCCGACTCCATCTGCATCAAGGATATGGCGGGTATTCTTACGCCAGCCTACGTGCCGGAACTGGTAACCGCACTGAAGGAAACCGTGTCTGTGCCGATCCAGCTCCACAGCCACTGCACCAGCGGCGTGGCGCCGATCACCTATCTGAAGGGTGTGGAAGCAGGCTGTGATATCATCGATACGGCCATGTCGCCGTTTGCTATGGGCACCAGCCAGCCGGCCACCGAAGTGATGGTGGAGACCTTCCGGAACAGCCCGTATGACACGGGACTGGATCAGAATCTGCTGGCAGAGATCGCTGACTATTTCCGGCCGATTCGCGACCGTTTCATTGCAGACGGACGCCTGGATCCGAAAGTACTGGGCGTGGATGTGAAAACCCTGCTGTACCAGGTGCCGGGCGGCATGCTGTCCAACCTGGTGTCCCAGCTGAAGGAGCAAAATGCTTCTGACCGGTTCTATGATGTGCTGGCGGAGATTCCGAGTGTCCGCAGTGACCTGGGCGAGCCGCCTCTGGTTACCCCGTCTTCACAGATCGTGGGCACCCAGGCAGTGCTCAATGTGCTGATGGGAGAACGGTATAAGGTTATGTCCAAGGAAACAAAGGCTGTGCTCCACGGAGAGTACGGCGCAACCATGCGTCCGTTTAATCCGGAGGTGCAGAAAAAAGCCCTGGGTGATGAGGAGCCGATCACCTGCCGTCCGGCAGATCTGCTGAAACCGGAACTGCACAAGCTTTCGGAAGAACTGGGTGCCTATAAGCAGCAGGATGAGGACGTGCTGTCCTATGCACTGTTCCCACAGGTTGCTCTGGACTTCTTCAAGGAACGCGACGCACGGCAGCATGGCATTGACCCGGCCCTCTGCGACCGGGAAAACAAGGCATATCCGGTATAGGACCGCCGGAATGCCCACCAAACCCGGCGGAACTGCCCTCGAACCCGCCGGAACTTTAGATTATTAACTGCAGGCGGCCGAAATCTTAATATATTTAGGAATCCGGCAGAATCCTTGCGGGGAGGCCGGGCAGCCTGTAAAATAGAACCATGAAGCAACGGCTGACGGGAGACGAAAGGACGACGGTTCCCGTCAGCAGCCATACACAAAAAAACGACCGCACATATCTCCCATGGTGAGCGGTCGTTTTTTTATCCACACATCTGCGCATAGCGGTTAGGCACAACTAATGCAACAATATAAAAGTTTTTTCGCTGAAATGCACGTAAAAATTGCGGATTTTGCGAAGAAAAGAGGGGGGAAAATCGAAAAAATCGAGAAAAAAGCAGAATTTAAATAGTATTTTACGTGTTTTTGGAGGGAAAATAGGAATTTATTGTTGCATTAGAAGAAACTAACTCCAGGGGTGCTCAGGAGAACTGAGAATAATAAAATTCCTGAAAAGATTTATTTATACAGTATTTACAAATAAAGGATAATATGGTATAAATATTACACAAGGAAAGGAGTGTAGTGTATGGCTTGCAGAGAGATGGTGGAAGGGCAGATGGAGTATGAGCGGTTTTGCTCCGGCAATTTCGGGATAGGCTGGAAAAGTGTCCGCCGGGATATCTGCAGCACAGAAACAGCAGCGGCAAGAAGGCGGGAAAGGCGGTTTACGATCAGTACCACCACAAACTGCCGGGTATGACAGCACCGCAGTATCTCAACCGGCAGATGGCGCCGCTGGTCAACGAGCTGAAATACAAGCGTGTGCTGGAGGAAAGCATCCGGCGCCTGGAACAGAACGTGAAGGCGAGGGAAAGATATTTAGGGGCCGGACGGGTCTTTTCATGCGGACAGCATCCTGCGGGCGATCAACGGGATTCTGGTGCCTTTGTGGGAGGAGTTTCACTGATGGTTGCATAGCAGTAAAAAAGGTACACCCTCCTGTGAAGATGTACCTTGTGTTCTTAAATCAGTCCTGCGATCAGGTCTCCGGTTTCGGAAGTGGTCTTGTACTGACCGGCGGCTCTGGCGGCAGGTCCGCAGATGTCCGGCGTCCGGTAGCCGGCGTCCAGGAAGTCAGAAACGGCTTTTTCGATGGCATCTGCTTCCTTGCCCAGCCCCAGGGTGTAGCGCAGCATCATGGCTGCGGAAAGGATGGTCGCGATCGGGTTGGCGATGTTTTGACCTGCGATGTCCGGCGCGGAGCCGTGGACCGGTTCGTACATGCCGAAGTTTCCTTCACCCAGGCTGGCGGAAGGCAGCATGCCGATGGAGCCGGTGATCTGGCTGGCTTCGTCGGAGAGGATGTCGCCGAAGATGTTGCTGGTGACGATGACGTCAAACTGCTTCGGCCCTCTGACCAGCTGCATGGCCGCATTGTCCACATAGAAGTTGTCCAGTTCCACTTCCGGGTAGTCCTTTGCAACCTCAGCCACCGTCTTTCTCCACAGACGGGAGCTGTCCAGCACGTTGGCCTTGTCCACGCTGGTGACTTTTTTGCCCCGCTTCATGGCCATGTCGAAGGCCACTTTCGCAATTCGCTTGATTTCCATTTCCGAATATTTCTCAATGTCCCAGGCTACGGTGCCTTCTTCCGGGCTGCCCGCTTCGGTACCTCTCTCTCCAAAATAGATTCCCCCGGTGAGTTCTCTCACGATGACGATATCCAGACCGCCGTCGATGATTTCCGGCTTCAGAGGGGAGGCGTCTGCCAGCTGGTCGAAGACCATGGCTGGACGCAGGTTGGCGAAGAGTCCCAGCTCTTTCCGCAGACCCAGGAGGGCACGTTCCGGACGCTCGCCGCCCGGCATGTTGTCCCATTTCGGGCCGCCTACTGCACCCAGCATGACCGCATCGCTGGCCTTACATACATCCAGGGTCTCCTGCGGCAGGCAGGCGCCGGTGGCATCGATGGCCGCACCGCCTGCGAGCACCGTGGTATAGTTGAAGTTGTGTCCGTATTTTTCACCCACTTTGTCCAGCACCTTCAGGGTCTCGGTCATGATTTCCGGACCGATGCCGTCGCCGGGGATGACTGCAATTTTAAAATCCATAATGTTTTCTGCTCCTTTATTTCGCGTTTACGTAGTTTACCAGACCGTTGGCTTCAATCATCTTCTGCAGGAATTCCGGGAAAGGCTGTGCCTTGAACTCGGTGTTCTTCGTCAGATCGCGGATGATGCCCGCATCGAAGTCCACTTCCACCTGATCGCCTTCCTCGATGGCATCAGCCGCTTCCGGACATTCCAGAATCGGGAAGCCGATGTTGATGGAATTGCGGTAAAAGATCCGGGCAAAGGAACGGGCGATGACGCAGCTGACGCCGGCAGTTTTCAGTGCCAGCGGAGCGTGTTCTCTGGAAGAGCCGCAGCCGAAGTTGCTGCCGGCCACCATAATGTCACCCGGCTCCAGACGGTCCACGAAGGTCGGGTCGATGTCCACCATGGCGTGGCTGGCCAGTTCCTTCGCATCGAAGGAGTTCAGATATCTGGCCGGAATGATTACGTCGGTATCTACGTTGTCACCGTATTTTAAGATTTTTCCCTGTGCTTTCATGCTTCTTCTCCTCCCATCTTTTCCGGATTGGCGATGTATCCCATCACTGCGCTGGCAGCCGCCACTTCAGGAGATGCCAGATAAATCAGAGAGTCCACATCTCCCATACGTCCCACGAAGTTCCGGTTGGAGGTGGAAACGCACTTTTCGCCTTTGCACATAACGCCCATGTGGCCGCCCATGCAGGCGCCGCAGCTCGGCGTGTTGAATGCACAGCCGGCTTCCACGAAGATCTGTGCCAGGCCCTCTTCCATGCACTGCAGGAAAATTTTCTGAGTGGCAGGGATGACCATGACGCGGACTTCCGGATGTACCGTTCTGCCTTTCAGGATGGCAGCGGCCTTCCGCATGTCGCTGATGCGGCCGTTGGTGCAGGAGCCGATGACTACCTGGTCGATATAGAATTTTTAGTCGGCTTCGATCTCGTCGATGGTGTGTGCATTGCCCGGCAAGTGCGGGAAGGCCACCGTCGGACGTACCTGAGACAGGTCGATCTCGATGGTCTCTTCGTATTCTGCATCGGCATCCGCTTCATAAACATGGTATTCTTTTGTGGAATGTTCGTTTATGTAAGCCAGGGTCTGGTCATCCACCGGGAAGATACCGTTCTTGGCACCGGCTTCGATGGCCATATTGCAGATGGTGAACCGGTCATCCATGGTCAGGTGCTGAATGCCGTCGCCCACGAATTCCATGGACTTGTATAAGGCGCCGTCCACACCGATCTTTCCGATGATGTGGAGGATGATATCCTTGCCGCTGACGTACTTGGTCGGTTTCCCGGTCAGCACGAACCTGATGGCGGACGGAACCTTGAACCAGGCCTGTCCGGTGGCCATGCCGGCTGCGATATCCGTGGTGCCCACGCCGGTACCGAAAGCACCCAGGGCACCGTAGGAACAGGTGTGGGAGTCCGCACCGATGATGGCCTGGCCGGCGGTCACGATGCCTCTTTCCGGCAGGATCGCGTGCTCCACGCCGCACTTGCC
>JAQXSU010000059.1 GCA_029219125.1 Bacillota bacterium | reverse complement strand
TCCACAAAGCGGTGGGCCAGTGTGGAAATGCAGACCTACAGGGATCATCTGGGAAAGCGATCGAGGGATTACCATGCCAATATGGATCTGGAAGCTCTGGATGCCGGAGATGATTACAGGAAGCTGCCGCGATCCTTCGTGATCTTTATCTGTACATATGACTACCTGAAGGCTGGAAAACCGTTGTACCGGTTTCAGACTTATGATGTGAAAAACCGCTTGCCTCTTGACGATGAGTCGTATACAATTATATTAAACACAGCCTGTGAACCGGAGAAAGTGCCGGAGGAACTGCGGGCGTTTTTCGCCTATATCAATGACCCATCCAAGCGGGATGGGAGCTGGCTGACCCAGGCGATTGATGAGCGTGTGAGGAAGTATAACACCACGAAATGGAGGAAGAGGCAGATGACACTGGAAGAGATGATGAACCAGAGGTTTGACGCGGGAAAAGAAGAAGGCGAGGAAAAGCTGAACCGGCTGTATACGCTACTGATTGGGCAGAACCGGATAGAAGATTTGAAGAAGGCGGCAGAGGATAAGGAATACCGCAGGAAGCTGTATTGCGAGTTCGGCCTGGACGCAGAGGCAGTGAGCTCGGCGGAGGCAGAATAAGAATGCAGGGAGGCAATGAAGGCAATCAGAACTGTGAAATAACGGTTTGATTTTAGATGGGGGAGTGGAAACTCCCCCTTTTTGCTGCGCACCCGGGTGCCGGCGGGGTGCCGACGGATCTTCACACCGAAAATGACGCCAAACGGGTCTTTTTAAATCGATTGGCGTCACATAGACCATCTAGGTATATGAAAAATGGAATAAAATTTATATAAAGTAAAAATAAACCAAACCGTTTCGTGAATGAAATACGGTTGAACATGATATAAAGTAATAAAACGCTGCCTGAAAAGGCATACCTAGAGCATCTAGGTGACGCCAAATGAACAAAAATGGTGCCATTGGCGTCATTTTTTGCGTGCGTAAATTCGGGAAATGCGAAATGCGAGAAATGCGAAAACGTGCGTGAATGCGAGAAATGTGAGAAACCTGAGAAACACGGCGCCCATGGACAAGTGAGCCTGGTGAATGGACGTGTGGGTCTGGTTATAGAAGTGTATTCCGTAAAGAAATTGTTTTTTTGCACAAAAAAGTATTGCATATTTGGTGGTTACATGGTATACTAAGCCATACTCTCTGGAGAGCACCGAAAGGTCGCCGAAGGTTTAAGCAGGAGGGCGTAAGCAACCCACCTGTGATATCTCAGGCAAAGAGGACAGAGCCAATAGTTAACACCTAAATAGCTTATGTCATCTCTCTGGAAGTCGAAATCGAAAGATTCGGCTTTTTTGTTTTGCTTAATATGCGGCTGCGCCGGAAGAAAGGCGGCGTGACAGCCAAGAAAAAGAGGAGATGGAACAATGACTTTTATGGAATTTTTGAATGCGGCAGACAACATCGCATGGGGCGTTCCTATGCTGTGTCTCATCATGGGTACCGGTATTTTGCTGACGGTCCGGCTGAAAGGCCTGCAGCTGCGGAAGCTGGGTCTGGCACTGAAGTACATGGTAAAGAACGAGGAAGACGGGGAGGGCGAAGTGTCCAGCTTCGGCGCACTTTGTACCGCCATGTCGGCCACCGTAGGTACCGGTAATATCGTAGGCGTAGCCAGCGCCATCCTGGCCGGCGGTCCGGGAGCCCTGTTCTGGATGTTTCTGGCGGCCTGTCTGGGTATGGCCACCAAGTATTCGGAAGGCCTGCTGGCGGTCAAGTACAGAACCATTGATGCAGACGGACATGCGCTGGGCGGACCGTTTTATTACATAGAAAAAGGAATGGGATCCGGTTGGAAATGGCTGGCCAAGATCTTCGCCTTCTTCGGCGTGGGTGCCGGCTTGCTGGGCATCGGTACCATCACCCAGGTAAACGGGGTGGCAAATGCCGTGAAGAACTTCGCAGATCCGGAGAACACCCATATCGCCATCACCATCGGTGAAAACAGCTATTCCTGGGCCATCGTAATTTCAGCCATCGTGGTGGCTCTGGCAACTGCCCTGGTTGTCATCGGCGGCATTCAGAGAATCGCCACCGTTTCCACCATCGTGGTTCCGTTTATGATTGTAACGTATGTGGTGATCTGTATCGCCATTCTGATATATAACGCGGCGGAGATTCCGGGAGCCATCGTATCCATTTTCGAAGGTGCATTTGGACTGCGTGCGGCTGCCGGCGGCATGATGGGCGCCATTTTCATCGCCATGCAGAAGGGCGTGGCCCGCGGCGTCTTCTCCAACGAAGCCGGCCTGGGTTCGGCACCGATTGCAGCGGCGGCTGCCCAGACGAAGGAACCTGCCCGTCAGGGT
>JAQXSU010000058.1 GCA_029219125.1 Bacillota bacterium | reverse complement strand
GACTTCGAAAAGGCGATCCGCGCCATCTACAGTGCATTCGTGGAAGAGTAAAAAAGAAAACGGAGGGGAAAAGTATGAGACCATTAGTGACCATCAGCAGAGAGTATGGAAGCGGCGGCCGCATCATCGGCAAGCTGGTAGCGGAAAAACTGGGGGTTCCGTTTTATGACAAGGAGATCATCGATCTGGCGGTGGAGGAGAGCGGATTTTCCCGCGAAATGATCGAAAGCGCCGAACTGAAAGCCAAGAGCAGCTTTGCCTACAGCCTGGCATCCACCGTCAGCTTCGGGGAAAGCGTCAGCGGCGGCAGTCTGTCCGTCAATGAGAAACTGTTTCTGGCACAGTTTGATGTGATCAAAAAGATCGGAGATTCGGGGGAAGGTGTCATCGTGGGACGGTGTGCCGACTACGTGCTCCGTGACACACCGGGAGTAACCAACGTGTTCATCTACAGCGAGATGGAGGAGCGGATCAAACGCTGCGTGGAAGTTTACGGAGATGATCCTGCGAAAGTGAAACAAACCATCGCCACCTATGACAAGGCACGGCAGAATTACTATAATTACCATACGTGCCAGAAGTGGGGAGACTACAGAAACTATAATCTGATTATCAATTCATACTGTATTTCAGAAGAAGAGGCGGCGGATCTGATCGTATCCTATGTGCAGAACAGGTCCATTGCCGGAAAAGAGGAGGAATAGACCATGCAGAGAGGACTGAGAAATGCGAAAACACCGAAGCAGATGAAAGCGGAAAGAAAAGGCAGCGGAAAGGATCTGGCTGTAGCCACTGCTCGCATCATCGGCATCGGACTGGTTGCAGGGACTGCCCTGGTGGTGGGAACCAACCGGGTCATGAAGAAGCTGTTCGGAAAGGATGAGCCGAAGCTGGCAGAAGATGCGGAGCTAACGGAAACCGCAGTGCCGGAAGAAGTGGAAGACGAACCGGAAGAAGACGAAGAAATCTGATAAATCATGTCATTTGCATCAGAAACGAAAAATGAACTGGCCCGGATCGAGCCGGAGAAAAAATGCTGCCAGCTGGCAGAGATCTCCGGATTCCTTCGCGTGGCCGGAAGCCTCCGGCTGGCAGGAGGCGGAAAATTCCGGATTGTGATTACCACAGAAAATCCTGCCATTGCCCGCCATTATAAAAAGCTGATCCAGGAATATTTCAGCATCGAAACCAGTCTGGAGATCGGCGAGAGTGCTGCTGTGGGAAAGAGCAGGAACAGCAGGCATCACGCATACGGCATCACCATAGATCCCGAGAACCGGAGCGAGCAGATTCTCAGAGAAACAGGGATTTTGCTGATAAAAGAAGGCAACAACTATATCAGCGACGGCATTTACAGCGGCATCATCAAGACCAAGTGCTGCCGGAAAGCCTATCTGCGGGGGCTGTTCATGGGAACCGGCACCATGAGTGATCCGGAAAAAAGCTATCATCTGGAGTTCGTTTGCCACAGCGAAACTCTGGCAAACGATCTGAAGAAGATGATCAATTCCTTCGTGGATCTGTCTGCCAAGGTGGCGAAACGAGGCAATTCCTATATTGTTTACATGAAAAAGGCAGACTATATCCGGGATACTCTGGCCATTATGGGTGCGTCCAGCCAGGTTTTCAGCATGGAGGAGACACGGATCAAGAAGAGCATGATCAGCGACGCCAAGCGGATTGCAAACTGCGATACGGCCAATCTGGACCGGTCGGTGGATGCGGCCATGCGGCAGCTGGATGCCATCCGAAAAATCGAGGAGACCAGAGGACTGGCCTGGCTTCCGGAGAAGCTGCAGGAGGTGGCCCGCCTTCGGGCAGAAAATCCGTACATATCCTTTTCGGCGCTGGGGGAACTGTGTGATCCGCCGCTGAAAAAATCCGGCATCAACAACCGGCTGAAAAAAATCGAAGAGCTGGCGGCGAAGCTGTAGTCTGCAGCAGAAAACTAAAAATGTATGAACAGATCCGGCTGCGGCGTGGGGCGAACTCAGGCTGCGGCCGGATTTTTCGTTGATATTTTCGCATAATTGTACTACAATAAGGCAGGGAGCAATAGAAAACGACCCCATCAATCCATGCCGAAAAAAGAAAGGAGCTTCCGGCCTGAAAGGACCGATCATACAATACGAAATGCTGAAAGAACTATTTGAAATCTATTTCACCTCGGTGAAAGTCGGGGCCATGACCTTCGGCGGCGGCTATGCCATGCTGCCGATTCTGCAGAAGGAAGTGGTGGAAAAGAAACCGTGGAATACCGAGGAGGAAATTCTGGACTATTATGCACTGGCTCAGTGCCTGCCGGGTATCATCATGGTCAATACCCTCGGCTTCGTTGGACAGAAACGAAAGGGTACTGCCGGTGCCATTGCCAGCGGACTGGGCGCAGTCACGCCGCCGCTGATCATCATTACGATTATTGCAGCGCTGCTGACTGCGTTCGCAGATGTGCCGGCTGTGCAGAATGCCTTCGCCGGAATCCGCGTCTGCGTCTGCGTGCTGATTTTTAATTCGATTCTGAAACTGTGGAAAAGCTCCATGGTAGATAAAAAATGCATGGTCATCTTCCTGGTGGTAACCGCCGGATCGCTGTTTCTGGATCTGAGTCCGATTCTCTTCGTGGTCGGTGCAGGCATCCTGGGCATCCTGATTCAGATGGAAGGAAGGAGGAAGGCGAAATGACATTGATTCGACTGTTTTTTGAATTCCTGAAGATCGGCCTGTTCTCTGTGGGAGGCGGCATGGCAACTCTGCCGTTCCTGTATGATATGTCGGATAAAACCGGCTGGTTCACCTATGCGCAGATTGCCGACATGCTGGCAGTCTCCGAGTCAACTCCGGGGCCGATTGGCATTAACATGGCTACCTATGTGGGATATACCACAGCCGGCATCCCCGGCGCCCTGGCTGCCACCATCGGCACCATTATCCCGGGCATTGCCCTGGTGCTGATCATCACCGCCATTTTAGATAAGTTCAGAAACAACGTGTATGTGGAGGGGGCATTCTATGGATTGCGCCCTGCCTCTGTGGGGCTGATTACGGCAGCAGGCATTCTGGTGGTGGAAATCTCACTGATGAACACCGCTCTCTACCAGCAGACCGGCTCCATTATAGACTTGTTCCAGTGGAAAGCCATCGTCCTGGCTGCACTCCTGCTGGTACTGACCCGGTGGGTGAAGAAGACCAAAGGTCTCCATCCTGTATATTTCATCGTGTTTTCTGCGGTGGTGGGCATCGTGTTCCATTTCGCAGGGGTGTAGAAACAAATAATAACTGGAGAATAGAAAACATGGAAAAAGGACAGATCTTAGAAATAAAAATAGAAGACATGTCGGCTGAAGGTCAGGGCATCGGCAAGGCAGACGGATTCACCGTGTTCGTGAAGGACGCGGTGGTGGGCGATGTGGTGAAGGCCGAACTGACGAAAGTGAAAAAGCATTACGGCTTCGGTCGCCTGACAGAGATAACAGAGCCATCGGAAAGCCGCATGGAGCCGCTGTGCCCTTACAGCAGTCAGTGCGGCGGCTGTACCTACAGCAATCTGGATTACGAAGCGCAGCTAGCCCTGAAAGAAAAACAGGTTGCAGACAAGCTGACCCGGCTGGGCGGACTGGAGAACCCAGTGATTCGGCCCATTATCGGCATGGAGGACGAACCTTTCCGCTACCGGAATAAGGCCAGCATGCCCGTCAGCACCGGCGGTCTGATCACGAAAAAAGGCGGCATTGTCACCCCGGTCCATGAGCCGCGAATCGGATTCTATCAGGCCAAGAGCCACG
>JAQXSU010000057.1 GCA_029219125.1 Bacillota bacterium | reverse complement strand
GCCGCAGGAGAAGGAAGCAGTGATTCGCAGACTTTCCCAGCGGGGCAGTACAGCCATGGTGGGAGACGGCATCAACGATGCACCGGCGCTGACCCGGGCAGATGTGGGAATTGCCATCGGGGCCGGTGCTGATGTGGCGTTGGAAGCGGCCGATGTGGTGCTGATGAAATCCAGCCTGATGGATGTGGTGCGGGGCATCCGCATTTCCCGTCAGACTATTCGGAATATTCATCAAAATCTGTTCTGGGCATTTATTTATAACATCATCGGCATTCCGCTGGCAGCAGGGCTCTGGTATCTTTTCGGCGGTCCGCTGCTGAATCCTATGTTCGGTGCAGCGGCCATGAGTCTGTCCAGCGTCTGTGTCTGCACCAATGCATTGCGGCTGAATCTTTTCCATCCGGAAAGCAGCAGTACCGATGGGGTATGGAAGCGACGGGCAGAAAAGAAGCCGATGGAGACGATAGATTTCGGAAAGAAAAACGAAGAAAAAGAGGCGGTAAATCCGCCGGCAGAAACAGGAGGTAAGAAAATGAAAAAAGTACTGAAAATCGAAGGCATGATGTGCAAGCACTGTCAGGCTCACGTAGATAAGGCCCTGAACGGCCTCGAAGGCGTCACCGCCTCCGTGGATCTGGAAGCAGGTACTGCATCTGTGGAATGCGCAGAAGGCGTGACCGATGCGATGCTGAAGGCGGCTGTGGAAGAAGCCGGATATGAAGTGACGGGAATTCAGTGATTTTTCTGTTTTCCATGGGTTCGGTTTTCCAAAATGCCTGAAAAGTTTTCAAAAAGAAAACTTTTCGCCCAAAAAGGAAAACAATGTGTCGCACCAATTCAAGAAAACAACGATAGGATGAATAAAAATTCAAAAGCGCCGAATAAATTTTCGGCGCTCATTTATTATGCATTCATTTGCCTGTACAAATACGGCAGCAGCCCGGTCAGAAGCCGGTGGCGCTTCTGCAGGGAATCCAGGGAGAGGAATTCCTTTTCGCTGTGAGGGAAGCCGCCGCCGGGACCGCAGCCGTCCATGACCGGAATACCGCAGGCCGCCAGCCGGTTGGCGTCGGATAACCCGCCGGCGCTGACGAAGTCGATGGGATCGAAGAAGCCGGCTTCGATTTCATTTTGGTGTTCCACACCGTAGGCCGCCATCTGATCCATCAGCACCCTGGTTTCCGGGGAAAGCCGCAAGGGCAGCATATCGGAGAGGCAGGTGACATGGGCCTGGGTGTTTTCGACAGATGGCTTCCGTGACAGGCGGGTGATGGAACGCTCAATCCGGAGGATTTCTTTTTCGTCGGTGTAGCGAACTTCCATCTTCGCCGTGCACCGGTCCGGCACCACGTTGAGGGCAGTGCCGCCCTGGACCAGGCCGATGTTGACAGAAGTTCCCTTGTCGTAGCGTTTCAGCTTATCCAGTGCAGTGATCCAGCGTGCCATTTCCACGATGGCGCTGGCACCCTGGCGCGGTGCGGTTCCCGCATGGGAGGCCACGCCGGTAATCTCAATCTCATATTTGCGGCAGCCTTTTCGCTGACTGACGAACTGGCCGGCTTTCCGGGCTCCTTCGAAGATAAAGGCACACCGGGATTTTTTACCATATTCCGTAAGGAACGGGGCAGAGTTGGAAGAGCCGGTTTCTTCGTCACAGTCCAAAAGCAGGCAGAGACGGATATCCGGATGAACAGCGGTCAGGTATTCCGCCAGGTAAATCATCAGCAAGACGCCAGCTTTCATGTCTACGGTTCCCGGACCATACACCCGCCCTTCCGCGGCGTCCAGACGGAAAGGGCGCTGTGCTGCGGTTCCTGCGGGAAAGACCGTATCGAAATGGCCCACCAATAAAAAATCATACGTCTTTTCAGCGGAACCTTCGGAATTTTTCGACTGGGTTTTAGAGTAGCCCGCCGAAGGGCTCACTGCAGTCAGCAGGGGACGCCCGTCGGCACCGCAGGAATGCCGGGTAACAGAAAGCCCGGCATTTTCCAGCCGGGCAGCAAGAAACACCGCTGCATTCCGGCAGGCAGCCAGATCCGCGGTGGGTGTATCGAGATTTATGAA
>JAQXSU010000056.1 GCA_029219125.1 Bacillota bacterium | reverse complement strand
ATGATATCCGTGTTCACATCGTTGGCCGGATGCTGCACCGGGCAGAATTCATAGATTTCATGATCGTCCGGCACGATGATGATGCCCCCCGGATGCTGGCCGGTGGTCCGCTTCACACCGGTACAGTGCTGGGTCAGCCGGTCGGCTTCGTATTTATTGATGGGCCGCTGGGTCTCCTCGAAGAACTTCATCACATAGCCATAAGCCGTCTTATCCGCCACCGTACCTACGGTTCCAGCCTTAAACACATTCTTTTCGCCGAAGATGGTTCCCACATATTTGTGCGCCACCGGCTGGTATTCTCCGGCGAAGTTCAGGTCGATATCCGGTTCTTTATCGCCGTCAAACCCCAGGAATGTTGCAAACGGTATGGTGAAGCCGTCCCGCTTCATCGGCGTGCCGCATTCCGGACAGTCCTTTTCCGGCATGTCGATGCCACAGTCATACAGGTTCATGTCGCCCCACTCCAGATATTTGCAGTTCGGGCAGATATAATGGGGCTCCAGCGGATTTACCTCGGTAATGCCCGCCATGGTGGCAGCCAGAGAGGAACCCACGGATCCCCGGGAGCCCACCAGGTATCCGTCTTCGTTGGACTTATGCACCAGCATCTGTGCCGACACATACATGACAGCATAGCCGTTATTGATGATGGAAGAAAGCTCTTTTTCCAGACGTTCTCCGATCCGGTCCGGAAGTGGATCGCCGTACATCTCATGGGCCTTTTCCATGCAGGTGGTACGCAGGGTTTCTTCCGCTCCGTCGATCTTCGGCGGGAATTTTCCTTTCGGAACCGGCAAAATCCCCCCATCACACATGTCTGCGATAAGGTTGGTGTTATCGATGACCACACGTTTTGCCGTCTCTTCTCCCAGATAGCTGAATTCCTCCAGCATCTCATCGGTGGTCCGAAGGTAGAGCCCCGTGCCGTTTTCTGCATCCTTGAAGCCCTGTCCCGCCATGAGAATGTTCCGATAGATGGCTGCGGTCTCGTCCTGATAGTGGGCGTCTGTGGTGGCAACCACAGGCTTGCCCAGCTTGTCTGCCAGTGCGACGATCTTCCGGTTGATGTCCTTCAGTTCATCGTAGCCGGAGACCCGGTTCTGCTCGATGAGGAACCTGTTATTGATCAGAGGCTGAATTTCCAGATAGTCATACCGGCTGGCAATCCGTTCGATTTCTTCCTCCGGCTTGCCGTCCAGCACCGCCCGGTAGATCTCACCGGCTTCGCAGGCGCCGCCCACAAGAATACCCTCTCTGTGTGCTTCCAGCACAGACCACGGCAGCCGGGGCCGCCGGTAGAAATAGTCGATATGGGAAAAAGAAACCAGCTTATAGATGTTTTTCAGTCCCTCCTGGGTGGCCGCCAGCAGGATAATGTGATTGGTACCCTTCTTTTTATAGTCAATACTTCCATCTTCTTTGAAGCAGTCGCTGTCATCGAAGACATAGCCTTCCATTCCATAGAGGATCTTGATGGGACGCCCCTTTTCCGCCTGCTTCTTTGCTTCCTTGGCTGCATCCGGGAAAGCCTGAACCACACCGTGGTCCGTGATGGCTACGGCCGGCTGTCCCCAGGCAGCTGCTTTTCCCACGATATCCGACACCTCGTTGAGGCCGTCCATGGCGCTCATTTTGGTATGGGCATGGAGTTCCACCCGCTTTCCGATTTCACAGGTATCTTTCCGGTTGTCCCCCAGGGACTTGTCCGTCTTTTCGATGTCCTTCATCATGATGGTATTCATGTTTTCGAAGGTGTCGAACTGGACTTCTCCGCGGATCTTCACGCCGGCACCGGGTTTCAGCAGGTCGTCGATCTCTTTCCATTTGTTCTCCGACGCAAAGCATTTACAGCAGATGGTGGTCTTTTCATCGGTAATCAGCAGGGTAATCAGGAAGTTGCCGCTGCGGATCACCCGGTGGTCTTTTTTGAACAGGATGCCTTCCACGATAACCGTACCCAGAGAAGGATCGATGTCCATGAGAGCCGTATTGGCATCGCCCACAATATCGTGACCCATGATCCGGTTGCCTTCTGCCGGAAGTTCTTTTTCCTTCCGCTTCCAGCCGCCCTTGCCTGCCTGGCCGCCCTGACCGCCGAAACCGCCGTTCTGACCGCCCTGACTGCCGCCAAAACCGCCGCCCCCCGCCGTGCCGGACGAGCCGGATGGGCCGGAGGATGGATTTTGCGAAGCCTGCTTCCGCTTCGCTTCCTTATATTTCTTCATGGATTCCTCAATGTCCTGCTTCTCGCCGGCTTCCATTTCATCGTGAATCTGTTCATAGACGTCTTCATTGTTGATGAAAGAAACGGAAGTCTGTATGCCGAAGGTTTCTTCCAGCAGGTTCTCAAAGAGTTTTTTCACCTTTTCATTGAGCTGCTGGGTGCTGACTTTGCCGATGGCCTCGATCTCCAGATGCTTTCCGTCGAAAATGAAGTGGTCTTCCCGGATGGTTTTCGTAATGGCCGTGTATTCGCCGTTGACGATTTCGATCATGTGGGGAATAAACAGGCGCACGATGTCCTCCTGCCGGAGCACCATGTTTTCATAGGCATAGTTCAGCTTCACGCCATGAATGCCTTCCAGTTTATGAATCAGTGTCGCCTTCAGCTTTTCCATATACAGATGAGGCATGACAAAATTAAGGGTCATGTCGATTGACAAAACCCCTGAGTCTTTATGGATGACCGCCCGGTCTATAGTGTATGTAAGTGAGTCTTTCGGGTAGTCGCCGATGGACTCCCAGCTGACTGCATTTTCGATGATTTGTTTCATTCTGCTTCCTCGATCATTGCTTCCTCGATCATTTTCATCAAAGCCGGTACGATTTCTGCTTCCGGTACTGTTCTGACGATCTCGCCTCTGGCAAACAGCAGGCCTTTTCCGTCTCCGCCGGCCACACCGAAATCGGCTTCCCTGGCTTCTCCCGGCCCGTTGACCGCACAGCCCATGACTGCTACTGTAAGGGGGCGGAGCTGCCTGCCGCTGGCCGCTGCTTCGGCATTTCTCCGAGCCTCCAGATGATCCAGCTGCCGCTCGATTTCTGAGGCCAGAGCTTCCAGATTGATTTTCGTTCTTCCGCAGGTAGGGCAGGACACCAGGTTCACGGCAGATTTCCGCAGTCCCAGGCTGCGAAGGATCTCTTTGGCGAAATAGACTTCCTCCACCGGATCGGCGGTCAGAGATACCCGCATGGTATCCCCGATGCCTGCCAGCAGCAGCCCGCCGATCCCCACTGCAGACTTGACCTTTCCTCTGCCCGGCGTACCGGCTTCCGTGATACCGATATGCACCGGATGATCGGTGGCGGCAGCCAGTATTTTATGTGCATCATAATTCATGCGCACATCAGAAGACTTCAGGGAAACCACCAGGTTGTCATATCCCATGTCCTCAATCAGCCGCAGATTTCGGAGGGCACTCTCTGCCAGACCTTCCGCTGTCACGCCGCCGAAGCGCTGCAGAATATCCTGCTCGAGAGACCCCGAATTGACGCCCACACGGATGGGAATCTCCCGCTGCCGTGCCGCTTCCACCACAGCCTTTACCCTGTCAGTGCTGCCGATGTTTCCCGGATTGATTCTGACCTTATCCGCACCCGCCTCGATGGAAGCGATGGCCAGCCGGTAATCGAAATGGATATCGGCAACCATGGGGATGTGGATTTTTTTCTTTACTCTGCCCAGCACCTCTGCAGACTCCCGGTCCGGCACTGCCATGCGAATGATCTGACATCCGGCATCTTCCAGTCTGGCGATCTGCTCCAGCAAGGCCTTTTCATCTCTGGAGTCCACGTTGGTCATGGACTGTATAGTAATCGGTGCGCCGCCGCCGATGGCCACGCCGCCGCAGTTCACTTGTTTCGTCATTGGTTTCTGCCCCCTTGGTGTGTTATCCGATACGTTATCCGGTACATTATCCGGTTTGTTATCCGAAAATTCTGGTCACGTCATTAAATGTAACATAGATCATCAGACCGAACAGAAGGGCCATGCCGATCATGTGCACGGTTCCCTCCACCTTTGCGCTGACTTTCCTGCCTGTTACCATGGTGAAAATGACGAAGAGG
>JAQXSU010000055.1 GCA_029219125.1 Bacillota bacterium | reverse complement strand
CTGCCGTTTCTTTTTTGGAAAAGAGCAGCTCAAAAGTACCATCTTCAAAGGTGTTGTACACGGAAAGACGGATGGTATTGGAGCCTACATCAATAATTGCTGTTTTCATATGATTTATACCTCCGCCTTTACTTTACAGCGTAAATGTTAGAGGCGTACCGGGCGGCGGATTAAATTTCTGTTAAATCTGCTTTTTTTCTTGCAGATCGTTTCATCCGTGACTATAATAAATTCTGAGAAAAGAGAGATGGAGAAAATAAATTTTGAAGCGCAGGAAGCGCGGAAGGGAGAAAACGAAAACATGAGAAAGACGAAAATAGTCTGCACGCTGGGACCGGCATCCTCAGAAGACGACATCATGCGGCAGATGCTGCTGGCAGGCCTGGATGTGGCCAGAGTAAACTTTTCCCACGGGGATCACGAGAGTCACGGTGAGATGATCGACCGGTTCCGCAGGGTGCGGGACGATCTGGGAAAGGCGGCAGCCGTCATGCTGGATACAAAGGGACCGGAAATCCGTACCGGTAATTTCAAAGAGGGAAAAGTCATGCTGGAGGCGGGCCAGACCTTTACGCTGACAGCGAGAGAGGTGGACGGAGACAGCAGCTGCTGTTCCATCACATATAAAATGCTTCCGGCGGAGCTGAAGCGGGGAGACACGTTGCTCATCGATGACGGTAAGATCCGTCTGACGGTGAAGGAGACCACTGCGGAGGATATTGTCTGCACAGTGGAAAACAGCGGGCCGGTGAGCAATCATAAAGGGATTAACGTACCGAAGGTGCGGCTGTCTATGGAATATCTCAGCCCAACCGATAAATCGGATCTTCTTTTCGGCATCGAAAAGAATGTGGATTATGTGGCGGCATCCTTCGTACGGAAAGCAGATGATGTGCGGGATCTGCGCCGTTTTCTGGATCAGAACGGCGGTCAGAGGATTAAGATTATCAGCAAAATCGAAAATCTCGAGGGGATCGAAAACTTTGAGGAGATTCTGGCCTTGTCGGACGGTATCATGGTCGCCCGCGGGGATATGGGTGTGGAAGTGGAGTTTGAACGGTTGCCGGGGATCCAGAAGCGGTTTATCAAGCGGTGTCAGCAGAGCGGCAAGATCGTCATCACGGCTACCCAGATGCTGGAGTCCATGATAGGAAGCCCCGTACCGACCCGTGCGGAGATCACCGATGTGGCCAATGCAGTATTCGACGGAACCTCTGCGGTGATGCTTTCCGGTGAGAGCGCCATGGGCAGGTATCCGGTGGAAGCGGTGAAGGCTATGGCTAAGATTGCACGGCAGGCAGAGCACGATGATCCCAGATTTCTGCAGGACAGCAGCACCGTAAGGCATGAAATGGATGCGGATGATACGACCAATGCGGTAGGTCATGCAGCCTGCACTTTGGCGAAGGATATCCGCGCTGCAGCTATCATGGCCATCACAAAGACGGGATACACTGCCAGCCGTATGAGCAAATTCCGCCCATCCACCAGAGTCATTGCCGCAACACCTCATGAAAAGACATTTCACCAGCTGGCCATGATCTGGGGCGTGCAGCCTGTTATGGTGGAAAACCTCCAGAACGTGGATGTACTGATCTATCGGTGCCTGGAGGAATCGAAGAAGCTGGGACTTCTGAGCAGCGGGGATAAAGTGGTCATCAGTGCCGGTGTACCGCTGGATGTGCCGGGGAATACCAATATGATCCGCGTGGAGAATGTATAAAAGGCAGATAATAGTGAACAGAAGAGTGGTCTGAAACTGTAAGCGACAGGATTCAGACCGCTTTTTTCTTGTCGGGAATAAAACGGGGTTGCAATCTGACACATCATTTAGTATACTAATAGTATACTAAATATATCGATAGGTGACTAAAGCGTGGGTAGAGAAAATAAAAAAGAGGCGGTGGCTGCACTGCACCGGCAGCAGATCCTGAAGGCAGCGGAGAAGCTGTTTACGGAGAAAGGCTTCGGGCAGACGACCATCGGAGATATTTCCGAAGCATCGGCGTACAGCCGCCGGACAATCTATGCCTATTATGAGAGCAAGGAAGACATCCTCCATCATATTGTGGCTGCGGGACTGGGCCAGCTGGAAGAAGATCTGACGGCAGTTCTGAACCGGGATGACAGCTTCGAGAACCGATTTCTGGAAATCTGCCGGGCCATGCAGCGGTATTACTGCCAGTGTCCCCAGTCCGCCGGACAGGTGGCACGGGGAAAGACTGCCGGATTACAGGATAATGCAGA
>JAQXSU010000054.1 GCA_029219125.1 Bacillota bacterium | reverse complement strand
TGGTGGAGATGGTGGGAGTCGAACCCACGTCCGAAAGCATTTCCACAGGACTTTCTCCGAGCGCAGTTAATGATTTAAAGTTTCGCCTTTTTCGCCGCCCATTAACAGGCTGCGAAATCAGCTATCCCGTTGGTCCCCTGTGATACCGGGAGCTCTCACAGAGTTTTCCTGTATAGTCGACGCCAGGTTCCGGGCCTACAGGTAAACCCGGGCTGACGCGCGGTGCAGAACTAAGCTGCTAATGCGAAATTGTTGTTATTTTTAGCGTTTATATTTAACGTGTCCTTTTTAAGGTAGACTGGACAAACTACCGCTCGCTTATCCGGCTTCTACACCCCCGTCGAAACCTTTACACCCCCATAATTGAGGCAGACCGACTGGCTTCTGCCGTTTTTATTTACATCAATATTATAGACTACTTTTTGCCGCCAGGCAAGTTCCAAATTCCGGTGTGGCCGCAGGACACAGATGCTGCCAGTAACCTTGCGACCCTGCTATCCTGTTAATACCGCTCTTTCATCTTGCGGTCCATTTCCCGTTTGGCATCACGCTTGGCGATGTCGTCCCGCTTGTCGTAGTTTTTCTTACCGCGGGCTACGGCGATTTCCACCTTGGCGCGGCCTTCCGTGTTTATGTACATGGTCAGCGGCACCAGGGTCAGTCCCTTCTGGGTGGTGTAACCGATAAGTTTACGGATCTCCTGTTTGTGGAGCAGTAGCTTTCTTGGCCGCAGCGGATCCACGTTATATCGGTTGCCCTGTTCGTATGGACTGATGTTCATACCGTAGAGGATCATTTCTCCGTCTTCAATTTTCGCGTAGCTTTCCTTGATGCTGACCTTGCCCTGGCGCACCGACTTGATCTCGGTTCCGGTCAGGACGATGCCGGCTTCGTAGACTTCTTCTATAAAGTAATCGTGGCGCGCTTTTTTATTGTTTGCCACCAGTTTTTTTTCTCTTTTTACCATGTCTTTCTCCGTTGCTTCTGTAAATAACTCGGTTTTCGAAGGCAAAAGGTTACAAGCCGCCAAAAGAAAATATCACTTTTCCCAGCAGCTGTCCCGGCTCTGCCAGCACCTCCCGGTCCCGCGTGGTTTTTGCATCGCAATTCAGACGAATCCAGCTTCCCCGTATGCCGGTGACCCGGCGAATCAGCTGGTCATCCCCGCCGTCAGCGGTATAATATGGTGCCTGATAGACTACCAGATCTCCGGACTCATATGCATTCACGAATGCACTTCGAAGTATCAGTACCTTCTCTCCCGGCTCCAGAGACGGCAGCATATCGCTGCCGGCGACTTCCGTCACCATCAGGCATGCAGAAAGCACAACCCCCAGCACTGCCCCAAGCAGTGCCGAAAAACCCAGCGCAAGGATTTTGCGAATTGAATACATATGCCAGACTCCTTCCCGCCTTCCGGCAGGTCAGTGCCTAGAAGGTTTCGATCCGATTGAACGGGTAAAGCCGCACGAAGACCTTGCCGAGTATGTTCTCCTCGTCTACGCAGCCCACCAGCACATCCCGGCTGTCCTGACTGACGCCCCGGTTGTCGCCCATCACAAACAGTTTTCCATCCGGCACGGTGACTTCAGCCATTTCACCGGATATGCCCTGTTCATTCAGGTACGGTTCATCAATCAGTTTCCCGTTGAGGTAAACGTAGCCGCCGATGATTTCCACCGTATCGCCCGGCAGGCCGATAATGCGCTTGATCAGATTTTTATCCTTGTTATTTTCATCTTTCATGTCGGTCCGGAAGACGATGACGTCGCCTCGCTCCGGTTCACCGAACAGGTGATATGCCTGTTTGCTGATGAAGATGTAGTCCCCGCTGTAAAATGTCGGCTCCATAGAACTCTGACGCACCACGATCGGCTTGATGAAGGTCAGAATAATTGCCGCGATAATAACTGCAATGACGATTTCCTTTACCCATTCTAAAACATTTTTCATTATATGTATCTCCAATATCACTTTAGTTTTTGCCAAAAAGGCTGGTTTTTATTCTTTCAAACTGTTCCGGCAGCGATGCTTCGACGGTCTTTTCTGCCAGATCAGCCAGCACGCCGGCCGGTTTCCGGAATTCCAGCTGCCACGCATGGAGCAGGTGGGTGTTCAGTCCGAACGCCTGCTGCATCATGCGGTTGATGGCGGGGCTTCCGTATTTGGTATCTCCGATGACCGGGTAGCCTGCCCGGGCCAGATGGGCGCGAATCTGGTGGGTTCTGCCGGTGATGATCTCCACCTTCACCAGGGTGAACCATTTATCTCTGTACTGGGCCGCCTGCAGTGGCCATGCCATGGTTTCCATCAGTTTGCCTTCATCGGATTCTTCCGGCAGCACGGAAATCATGTTCTTCTTTTCATCCTTGGTCATCCGGTCTCGCAGCCGCAGGGGCCGGGTCATATGGCCGGATACAATGGTCAGATAATACTTGCCGATGGCATCCTTCTCCCGGATAAGGCGATTCAGTTCCTGCAGCGCCGGAGCGTTTTTTCCGAACATGACAAGTCCGGTGGTGTTTCTGTCCAGTCGTCCTGCCGGCGCCGGGGCGAAAGTTCTGTCTGCCCGCGGGTTGTATTCGCCCTTTTCAATCAGGTAGTCCACCACCTGGTTGGCCAGATGGTTTTTCTTTTCGGTTTTGTCCCCGTGGGTCAGCAGTCCGAAGGGTTTCTCGGCGATGAGCAGGTTTTCATCTTCATAGGCGATGGAAAACTGGCGCTTGGCCCGCACCCGTTTTTTCTGGGTCTGCAGTGCTTTCGCATCCTCTTCGCTCAGATAAACGGCGAGCCGGTCTCCTGCCTGGATCATGGCTTCTTTGGTGCTCCGTTTCCCGTTGACCTTCACGTCCTTCCGGATCATCTTATAGATCAGGCTCAGGGGCGCCTTGTCAAAATATTTT
>JAQXSU010000053.1 GCA_029219125.1 Bacillota bacterium | reverse complement strand
GACAGAATGGAAAATACCATCAGCAGCAGGTACTTCGGCTCTCCATACCCATAGAAAAACAGGCTGGCCAGCAGCAGGATGCTGTTTGTCAGCCTGCCGGCGGTCCGCCTGCCGTCTTGCTGCCTGTGAGATACTGCCAGTGTCAGCAGTATCACCACAGGAAAAAAGTAATATAAAAAAGGTACGCTTGAAAATATCATCCGTATGTCCTTCTGTTATTTCTTCAGACTGATGTCCAGGCCGCCGCAGAGGGACTTGAACGCATCCGTAATCTCTTTCGCAGTAACGGAATCCTTGAAGTTGCTTCCTACCATGATCAGCACGACGACATCGTCGGTAGCTGCTACACGCAGATCGTCTGCAGTCACGCAGATCCACTTGCTCTGGTTGATGCCGTTCAGCATTTCATTTGCAATCTTCTCGGTATTTTTCTTGTCTTTTACTTTTACCACAATCAGGGAGTATGCCTGAGAACCCATCATGCTCTCGGAGGAAGCTGCGGATTCTACCAGATCCAGGCTGGTAATGCCGGTGTTATAGGCTGCACCTTCCGCATCGGACAGATCGATATCCATGGTTCCCAGCGGCAGATCCACAGATTTGATTCCGTAGATCATATCGATAATTTCAGCCGGTGTTCCGGACGGTGCTTTGATTTCATCTTTCTTGTCGCTGGAAGGCTTGCTGCTTGAACTGCTGTTTCCGGAAGAGCCGGAACTGCTGCTTGAACTGCTGTTTGAGCTGCCCGATGAATTGCTTCCGGAAGAACCGGAGCTGCTCGTTGATGAACCGGAGTTTCCGTTCCCGGATGTGCCGGAGGACGGCTTGCTTTCCGTTTTATTGTCCGAATCAGACTTCTCCGTGTCAGAATCAGCTGTATCGCCGGATTCGTCGGAATCAGCCTGATCCCCGGCTTCATCGCCGGCTTCCGAACCATCTTCGTCGCCGGTTTCCTCATCGTTTCCTGCAGCCTCATCTCCTGCTGTTACATCGTTTCCTGTAGTTTCCGTCTCGTCATTGCTGCCGCAGGCCGTGAAGCCGGACAAAATCAGCATGAGCGTCAGTAATAGTGCAATCAGTTTTTTCATTTTTTCTATTCTTCTCCTTTGAAATTGTTTTCTGCGGACTGTATCGTCCATCGGCTGCTTTCCTCAGAACCATCCTCTCTGGTCAGCACCACTGTTGCGGTCTTCTCCCCGCCGGATACTTCCACGGTGCAGCTTCCTTCCGCAGCATCCACCACCCGGATTTCCCAGTCATCCAGCGTTTTCTCACTACAAAGCATGCCCGGCAGCAGCTTTCCCACGGAGATTCCATCATTGTCCCCGCCTTCTTTCACGCTGGCCAGACTTTTTTCCTCTGTAGTATTTCCGTCTTCCTCCAGGAAACGGAGATTCTGCAGCTGCGCCGCTTCTGGCTTGGCTGCGGATTTTTTTCCTTCCGAATTATTTGCTGCAGGCTTCTCTTCCGCACCCGAAGTTGACGACGGGGCTGCCGGCTCCGAAACATCCGATATCTCTTCCGGATCCCCAATCTTTTCCATCACCTCATCTACATCTGCTGCATCCGGATCCCCCTCATCCGGAATCACTTCATCCGGAATCTCATAAGCAGACGTCGGACTGCTGTTCACCGTTTCCGGCGTCAGCTGCGACAGCTGATCCTCCATATTCCCCAGAGAAACAGAAATTGCCAGAACGGCCACACAGGCCGCCAGAGTGCCCATCTTGTAGATTTTGCTCCGTGAAAGCTTCCGTGCAGAAGCAGACGTGCATTCTCTTTCCACCCCCTGAAGTACCCGATCTCTCAATTCGGAAGGTGCCTGTATGCTCTGATACACGGCGGCGGCTTGTTTCAGCCCGTCGTCATCCATGAATCTTTCGTTTTCTTTCATGTCACCGTTCCTCCTCCATTCGTTTTTTCAACATCTCCCGCCCGCGAGCCAGCCGCATTTTCAACGCAGACTGCCCGATCCCCAGAATCGCAGCCGTTTCCTCCACGCTGAACCCTTCGAAATAGTAAAGAAGGATCGGTTCTCTGTACTTTTCCCCTAAAGCGAAAACCGCCTGCAGCACACCGCTGCCCTCTGCCTCTTCCGGGCCGGGAACGGACGGTTCTTTCCCCGTCGTTTCCAGCAGCTCGTCAAGGGGCGTATAAACTCGAAGCTTCCTGCGTTTCAGACTGTCGCGGCACTGATTCACCAGCACTCTGGTAAGCCAGGCCCGCTCCTGCCTCTCCTGATCAAACTCCGGCACTTTTCCGATGATCTTTATGAACATGTCCTGCACGGCATCTTCGGCGTCCGCCCGATTCAGCAAAATCGAACAGGCGAGACGAAACAGCATGTCCCCATAGCTGTCATAAAGCCGGGCGATCTCTTCGGAATGGCTCCGGACAATTTTCATGTTCCCCTCCTGTGTGATAAACGAATGTGCCTGAATTTCGGTCACACTTTTTTTGATTTTTTTACTTTTTTCGCAAAATATTTTCGCCCGGCTTCGCAGGCCGGTTTTTTTCTCTATTCTTCCAGCGCTTCTTTAAAGAACTGGTAGACGTTCTGCATGAACACCTCATCCAGCTTCGACATTCTGGCCTTATCCACGCCGGCATACCACTGGGCCGCTTCCCCTTCCGGCACATCGCCGCCGTATTCTTCCTGCAGTGCGTTCCAGGAGTCCGCCACTTCCTGACGGTAGGCTGCATTTTCGGGTGCGAGGAAGAGATCACTATGACCGTTCTGCCCCTCTTCACTCCACCGGATAAATCTGACGTTCGGATTGGTGATTTCATCCTGATGGGCCATGATGGAAACGGTATCGCAGTCTACCACCTTGTCCTCCGTTCCCTGCATAATCAGCACCGGTGTATCGGTCTCATTGATGCATTCCGCAGCCGACAGGTTGGCCGCACCACCGAAGAGCACTTTCTGATAGATCCAGATATACGGATATTCCACATGGCGGAGCAGCCCCATATCGTCCTTCACCCAGTCCATGATGATCTCCATCGGTGAATTATATCCTGCCACGCTGACGGCCGCAGTAATGTTGTGATCGTAGTGCAGAATAGATGTAACCGCCCAGCCGCCCCAGCTGTGTCCGTAAAGGAGCACCGGCAGTTTTTTCAGTTCCTCGTTATGCTCCACATACGTCAGCGCCGCGTCCAGATCGATGACAGACTGGGAAAGCCCCATGATTCCATCCCCTTCGCTGTCATAGCTTCCTGTATTGTCAAAGGCCAGTACCTTGAATCCCCGTTTGGCGAAATATGCTGCTTCTTTTATGTAACTGTCTGCTCCGCCGCCCATGCCATGGCTGATTACTACCAGTGCCTGCGCCTTTTTCGGTCCGTACAGATATCCCTTCAGCGTATTCCCCTGAGAGGAGAAGCTGATCTCTGTTCTGCTGTAATCCTGGGCAATGTCTTCGTAGGTCTGATAAACGGTGCGTTCCGGCCGGTCAGCCCTACCGAACATCTGCTGATAGGCATCATGGATCATAAAAAAGGATCCTGTGGAAAACATCACCACCAGAACCAGTAACAGGATGACCAGTACCTTCTTCATGTATTTCTTTTTCTGCTTCCTGCCGCTATAGTATTGTATGTCTCCTGAGAACAGATATTTCACAGTCCTACCTCCTGCTTGTGTGTTCTTCATTCAGTATATCATTTCATTCAGAAAAAAGGAAGAACGAAAAAAATCCATTTCCCGGCTTCCTGTCGGAAAATGGATTTTCATTATATTCTTTCTGTGATCATAGATGCCTGCCGGAGTACTGTGCATGTATCAATGAATATGTCGGTTCCGTGTCTTTTTTATGCTGTCACAGCAGCCTTATCGGACCAGCCGGAATATTCCTTTTCACCATTCACAGTGTTGAATCCGCGCACTTTGTAATAATACTTCGTGCCTGCTTTTACCTTGGTATCCACATAGGATCTCTTGCTTGTCTTTGCCAGCGGTTTCGTTCCGTATCCTGCAGATTTCTTTACAGACCGGAAGACTTCATATCCTTCATAGTTCAGCTTTACATTGTTTTTTCCGGACCAGGAAATCTTAACAGCTTTCTTTCCATCCGCCTTGGTCGCAGCAGCCTTCACTGTCACTGCGGTCTTCTGTGCTGCGACTTTCTGTTTCGCATAGTTCAGCAGTACCGTGGAAGACTCATATCTCTGACGATTATCTTCACCGCCGAAGGATACGGAAATTATGGTATGCATGTTGTTGGATGCATCCGGTGTGTCGATGGCGGTGACGATGCAGGCGCCGGACCGGTTCGTCGTACCGGTTTTCAATCCGATCAGACCGTCAACATTCTGGAACAGGGTGGCATACGTAGTATTCACATATGGCATATATCCGTCTTCATCCCCGTATTTCACTTCCACACCGTCATTTTCCTCTGCAGTCAGATAAATATCGTCCGCCAGGGATTTCAGTTCATGGCTGGTCTGTCCTGTAATGGCAACCAGTTCCTCTTTATAGTTTTTCATCAGATATGCACATAACTTGTACATATCTTCTGCACTCATTTTATTCTGTCTCTTGCCGGTAAACTGGCTGTTGGTATATGCAGGCAGTCCGTGCGGATTATAGAACTTCGCAGATTTCAGTCCCAGCTCTTTCGCTTTCGCGTTCATCTTCTTCACGAACTTCGCTTCGGAACCGGATACGACTTCTGCCAGTGCAGTTGCGGCTTCATTGGCGGAAGGCAGCAGCATTGCAGACATCAGATCCCCTACGGACCAGGTCTGTCCCACCTTCATTTCCACCTTTCCGCGGGAAGGCATGTCGGCATATAACGTACCGTCTTCTGACAGTGCTTCATAGTGAACCGCATCACTCACGGTATAGATATCCTTCATGGAAATCTTTCCGTCAGCCACTTCGTCCAGAACGATGGCTGCTGTCATCAGTTTGGAAGTGGAAGCGATTTCTGTCTGGTGCTTCTCATCCCAGCTGTACAGTTTCTTTCCTGTGGTCAGGTCTCCCAGGTAAACGCCGTCCAGGTCATGGAAGTATTCGGCACTTTCCAGCTTGTCCATATCCAGAACGAAATCCCTGGATGTGTTGATAGACATCTTTCCATAGCCTTCATAACCAAAAGACAGGTTCATAAACAGTCCCAGGTCGATGAGCCGGACATACACGCCCTGCACCTCTCCATCGAAATCAGAGTAGTCATAATTATCATACACTCTCATTTCATAAGTCTTATCATCGATGGTGATGTCGTACGCATCAAATTCGATGTCATGGAACACGTTTGGATCTTCCTTGGAAGTGGTGTCAAACGGAACAGGTTCTTCACCGGTGTAATCCTTTCCGGTGGTCACAGTCCATTCTCCGTCCACATTCTCCACATCGAAGGCTTTGCTGGTCCCCTTCAGAGCCCATGCCAGGTCTTCCAGAGACACATATGTATTATATGTGTAAGATGCATAATATGCCTTTACAGTTTCTGTTTTCTTTCCGTTTACGGTAAGCTTCACGTTGACACAGTTGCCCTGGTCAGATGCGAATGCTGCGCCGGTTACGCTGAAGCTGGCAGTAAACAATACTGCTAAAATAATGACTACGCTTAAAAAACGTTTTCTCACTTTCGCTTGTCTCCTTTCCGTGTGTACAATGCTGTACCATATTCTCTGTTGTACTCCTGCAGTGTTTGAAAAGCAATTTCTGTGCCAGACGTTTTTCTTCAAAATTCGTACACGCAGAGAACCTGTTCCTGTCGAAAACTGCAGGGATCAGCCTGCGTTGCCACCTGTTTCAGCCAGCTTTCTTTTCTGTATGGTTTTCCGGTTTTCAGAACATCTTTTCCGGGATTCTGTACACTGTATACTTATGTACCTGCATTTCCTGCCTTCGTTTCCGATAAATCCGCAAAAGAAAGAGCAGGCCGCATTTCTGCTTCCTGCTCACTTCTTACTTCTTATTTTTTACAGTTCCAGCTTCAGCTTATCATACTGCCGGAGAAAATCCTTCAGTATCATAAGGATATCGTCGCAGCTGCCTTTCGTAACTTCAATGTTCAGAGGCATGATCGGATCATGGAGCGATTTCCGTAGCAGGCACCAGCCTGACAGACCTTCTCCGCGGCAGCAATCCGCTTCTGCGCGGAAGTTCAGGCGAACGCCCTCATAGTTGGGCTCCACCACCTGAATTTTTACAGCAGTCCCGCAGCTTCCGCAGGCTGCTTCTCCTGCCGCTGCCCATGCTTTCATATCTTCCAGCACCTGATCGCCATACGGTCCGAACTCCTCCGCCAGAATCGGGAACCGGTACTCAACGGCCTCCTTCGGTTCTTCCAGAGAAGACAGGATCACATCCAGGGATTCCCCCTGCCGCTTCAACTGCGCCGCTTTGATAACGATCTTCGTGGCCAGATAGGCACCATCGTCCAGGAAATAGTTTTCCTTATATGCTGCATGGCCGGAGGTCTCAATGGCCAGCTGGCTGTCGATCCCTGCTTCATTCAGCTCTATGGACTTATTGATCACATTCTTGTATCCCCGCTTGAACCGCAGGTGTTTCAGGCCAAGGCACTGCTCCAGATATACGGTCAGCTGGTCGGAGGTGATGCTGTCCGTCACCACAGTTGTCCCCGGATGCTCTCT
>JAQXSU010000052.1 GCA_029219125.1 Bacillota bacterium | reverse complement strand
TTTCCTGTTTTTTATTTCGTACAGCGCCTATTCCGTTGTACTTAATATTTCATTGCTCTTGGTTTCTATCTGGCTTACCTTCATATTCGGTGCATCCTCCGGATCCACATCTTCCAGAAGTCCAAGCACGTTTTTCCCAAGATAAATGGTGGAGAGTTCCTTTCCGTCCAGCGTCACCTTGCTGTACTGGTTAAAGTTTTCGCCCTTGATATAGTATTTTTCACCGATTTTTACCACATCAGTAATCTTTATGGTGTTGACACCCATCTTCAGATCCGATGCCTCAAACGGGCTGGTTCCGCCGTAAATATAATTCTTCCCGTACAGCATATCATATCCCAGCGCTTTCAGATCCTGCAGATAGGTTTCGCTGTTTCTGTGGTTCAGCTGATAGGTGAAAGTGGTACCCACTTCCATACCGATCCGATCCATCACATGGGCCGCCAGCTGGTACGCATGCAAATCCTCGTCATCCTTCGGCAGATCGTAGTTGGACCAGATAATATATTCCGTGCCATAAAGGTTGTGATTTTTCAGATCCTGTTCTTCCACTTCGATGGCCGGAATGTGGTCTCCATACATGACCAGGATCACCGGTTCATCATACTCTGCCAGAGTATCCGTCAGTTCTTTGATAAACTGATCCATTTCATAGACCTGGTTTACATAGTATTCCCATTTCCACTTCAGTTCCTCCGTCGGCGCCTCCAGCACTTCAATCGCCGGGTTCTGAAGGACCTGCTCCGTCGGATACTTGCCGTGTCCCTGGACAGAAATCGTATAGATCATATCCCGGCTTTTCGTGGACTTGAGGGCGTCCGTGATGCATTCTGTCAGCACCCGGTCCTTGGCCCAGTTCTTCGGTGTCTTCACCACGTTGTTCATATATTCAATACTGGTAAAGGTATCGAACCCGATATTGGCAAACACCGTGTTCCGGTTGTAGAACACTGCACGGTGGTTGTGAATGGCATGGGTGCTGTAGCCCAGACTCTTCAGATCGAAGGCCAGGCTTTCGGCAGGCTTGTCCTTCAGTACCGCCTTATACGGGTATTCTCCCGGTCCGAAAAATTTCACCGACAGTCCGGTCAGCACCTCGAATTCCACATTGGCTGTTCCAGCACCGCAGGCCGGTACAGTCAGTTCTCCGCTGGAATACTGTTCTGCCAAAGCCCGGAAGTTCGGGCAGGTATCACCGGACAGTTTTAGATATTCTACCGTGGACGGGTCGATGAAAGACTCCAGCTGCAGGAACAGAATGTTCGGATATTCTTCATCCACATCCTTGTTCTCCAGAAGCATGACGCCGTCTTCTCCCAGTTCATCATCATTGAATATCCCTTTGATATTTTTCTCATTATAGCCGGACGGTTTACTGATCCCTGTATTGAGCCAGGTGTTGATGAAGCAGTATACCACACCGTAATCCCGGTATGCATATGCAAGGTTTCCGAAGAAGGTTTCCACCTTTCCGATTTTCACCATGAACGAAGTAGCACCGAAGCACATGGCAATCATCAGAATTACCACGACCAGATTCCGCTTCCACTTAACCAGCCCTTTCTTTTTCGGACCTTTGAGAAACAGCAGTACCAGTCCTGCCAGCGCCAGCAGGATACCAGCTCCGATCAGAATGATCTCTGTCCTGGACAGATATGTGGTAACAATGGTTGCCCCATCCTCCAGATTACTCAGGTCCTTCACGGTAAACGGTGTCATGCGCTGTGTCAGGATCACACCATTGGTGATTCCGATGGCCAGCCAGAAAATCGTGATAATCGTAAAGACAAATGTCCGCCGCCGAAAAACAGACGCTACCAGCAGTGTGCTGAAAATCAGCAGTGCGTTATAGCAGAAAACCATCGGATGTCCCGCCATAAACTGTATTCCGCCCCATATGGAAGTAGTTGGATACCTGCCCAGTGTTTCAATGACCAGATTCAGAAACAATGCCCATACCACCGCGAAGGCAAAGCTGTTGTGTATAAATTTCTCGAAAAAAGCATGACGGTTCATGGATCCCACCTCATGGATGGTCTGCTCAATCTGCCGGTCCAGCTTCTCAAACTTGTCGAATTTTTCCATACTTTTCCCCCTGTTTTTTTGCTTTTGTACGCTCTAATCTCATCCCATTCTTTTTTTCAGTTCATTGGACAATGCCGCAAACTCATTTAAATCCAGCGTTTCAGCGCGCCTGCTGCTGTCAATGCCGCAGGCTGCGAGAACTTCTGCAGCCAGTTCTTTCCCCACACCGTCAATCCCCGTCAGAGAATTTGCCAGCGTTTTTCTTCTCTGTCCGAATCCTGCCTTGATGCATGCCATGAACAGATCATGATCGGTGACGTCCACCGGCTTTTCTTTCCTGACTGTCAGCTTCAGCACCGCTGAATCCACATTAGGCTGCGGAATAAACACATCCCTCGGCACTTTCGCCACGATTTCCGGCTGGCAGTAGTACTGCACTGCAGCAGAAATGGCTCCATATGTCTTTTTCCCCGGCAAAGACTGGATCCGGTCGGCGACCTCTTTCTGCATCATTACTGTAATGCTTTCGGCTTCTACCCCATCCTCCAGCAGTTTCATGATGATCGGTGTCGTGATATAATACGGCAGATTCCCCAGAATTTTCACCTGCCCGATTCCCTTCTTTCTTTCATCCGCAATCAGTTTGTTCACGTCTGTTTTCAGAATATCCTGATTGAGAATCTCCACATTTGGGCAATCCGCCAGCGTTTCTTCCAGAATCGGCAGCAGCTTCTTATCGATCTCCACTGCGATTACTTTTTTCGCCTTCTGTGCTGCTTCCCATGTAATGACCCCCAGACCCGGTCCGATTTCAATCACCAGATCCTCCGGACCGATATCTGCCCCCTCAATGATCTGATCGATGATGGCCTTATCGGTCAGGAAATTCTGCCCCAGGCTTTTGGTCGTATGAAAGCCGTAACGCTTTCTGATGTCGTTCACTGTAGATGGTGCGTATAATTTCATTCTATTTCCCTGCCTCTGTCTCTTTTCGTTTGTTCTCAAAATCCTCCCGGCTGATGTGAAACTGGTTCAGCTTTTTCAGGAACGTCCTGCCGTTTCCGTAGCCGATGCCCAGGGCTGCGCCCAGGGACTGCCGCCGCTCTCTGGAATCGCTGCGGCCAAGGAGACCTGCTGCATACAGATCTTCTTCTGTAAATTCATCACGTTCCTGCCGGTCTGTATAATGTGCCATGGAAATGGCTGCAGCAATGTCTTCCGGGGCAGCATTTTCGATACCGATGTCCCCTTTTTTTTCTGCAGCCTTTCTGGCGAGGAAGGCCTGCCGGCTGCCCGGAAACCGCTCTGTCAGCTTTCGCCGTATTTCTTCCCCGCTGTGATCCGGATCGGTGAATATAATCAGTCCTTTCTCCCTATATGCTTTTTCCAGAAGCTCCCAGGTTTCCTTCCGGATACCGAAGCCATGGGTCTCAATGGTCATCCCGTCAATTGCACGCAGTACTGCATTGGTGTCGTCCCTGCCTTCTACGACGATGACCTCCTGTACTTTCAGTTTTTCCATACTTATTCTTCGCTCTCTTCTTCATCCTGTTGAAGCCGGAAATCATCCGGGAAATAAAAAACCAGCTCATTGGGCCGGATCAGCTTCAGCTCGCGCCTGGCCTTTTCTTCGATGTATTCATCCGTATTTACATTTTCCAGTTCCACAGTCAGTTCTTCCTTGATCTGTTCCAGCTTCTGATTTTCTTTCTGCAAATCCGCTTCCCGTTCTTTCAGATCATAAATATTCTTCACGGAGATCCCTACAACCAGCAGAAAGACAGCGCAGACTGCCAGACCGATGACTCTGACCCAGCTTACCCGGCGCTTTTTTTTATTTGCGATATCTTCTTTTTTTTCTTCCTGCGGCTTTCGGCTGCTTTTTTTCTTCTGCCTCTCTTTCTGTGCGCTGGTGATATCCAGCACCCGATGATTCTTCTCGAATTCCCGCAGCCGGCTTCCTTTCTTTGCCATGTTCTTTCTCCCCCTCTTTTGTATACACTTGTTTTTTCCAGATCCAGAGTCCTGCAAAAAAACTCAAAATACCCTGTATCGTCAGTTTCCCTCCGCTGCTGTAATATAGAAATACACTGCTGCACCAGCCGATCAGCAGCAATCCTGCCGCCTCAACCACCCCGGCGAGAAGACCCCGCACCCGGCTCTTTTCCGAAATGTCGGGAGAGTCTGTTTTGCGAAGAATATCTGCAATTACGGAAATGCATTCGTATATCAGACCCGCAGCCATGCCTCCGCAGGCCATGAGCCCTATGGCGCCCAGCTGCTCCCGAATCAGCTGCGTCATTTCTGGGCAGACCTTCCGAACAGCTTCTTCTTCTCTTTTATTTTTCGATCGGTGTAACAGAGGGAACAGATCTCGCCGGTAATCACCAGCAGTCCCTGTTCCAGGTCAAGTTTTTCAATATTCAGTTTCTGGCCGGTGATTTCCAGACCGCCTTCCTTCAGGTTTGCCCATAGAGTCTCTTCGTCGAAGGCGTCCACGTCTGACACCATTGTAATGGTCATCCGCTGCCTGTTATCGATGGTGATGTGATGATTATCCATATACGTCCTCCTGTTCTGCTCCTCTGCTTCCTGTGTGAAAACATGCAGAAGCTCTGGTATGAGTATATGGAAAAGCAGGCCAGTTCAGAACTGACCTGCATCAGGTACTATACGTAGTTGGACGGGTTCACATGGACGCCGTTCTTCATGATTTCAAAATGACAGTGCGGTCCTGTGCTTCTGCCGGTGTTTCCTACCAGTGCAATGGTTTCACCCTGGAATACTTTCTGGCCTGCTCCCACATTGAGCTGGCTGCAGTGCGCATACAGGGTGGTGAATCCACCGCCGTGGTCGATGATCACGGTATAGCCGTAGCTGTAATACCAGCCTGCATAGGTGACTGTACCGCCATCGGCTGCATGGATCGGCGTCCCGATGCTGCAGGACAGGTCGATACCGTAATGCATGCGGCCCCAGCGATAACCATATCCGGAGTATACTGCCACATTAACCGGGCGGATAAATGTTCCGGTTCCTTTTTTCGGCGGAACCTTCTTCGTACCCTTGACTACAATCTTGCTTACCGGTTCTGTAATGACTTTTTCCTTCAGGACATCTTTCTCCACGAGCTTTCCGTTATGCCGTGTGATTCTGGCAGTGATTCTGGCTTTCCCGTTTTTGCCTGCACGGGTCACTACCTCCTCACCTTCATAATAATTGCTGGATTCTTTGTATTCTGTTTCGTATTTAATTGTCTCCGCATAGGTGGATACCTCCACGGTTTCTACGGTCAGCAGCGGAACTTCCTGTGATATGACAAACTTATCTCCCACGTGAAGGGTATCGTTTTCACCCAGCCCCTCATTCATGGACTGCAGTTCTTTCAGACTCACGTCCAGTTTTTCGCAGATGCCGGACAGCGTATCCCCGGCCACCACCTCATAAGTGACCTCCTGCTGTCCGCCGCTCTTGATCTTATTATAGGCTGCGTTTTTACTTGTTACGTTGGCCAGAGAGGTGTTGTACGGTTCAATTTCAATTTCCTCTGCGAAACCCACGTATTCATACTCAACGTTATTGTCATTCTTCAGGTAGTTGTCCAGTACTTTGTCCAGGACTTCCTCTGCTGTCTTTTCACTTTCCACTACGGCCAGAAGCTCGCCATCCGCATAGATGGCATATGCCTGCGCCTGAATATCACCCATGTATGTGAAACGCTTCAGCACGGTGTCCGCATCGTCAATTTCCTGTCCATAGGAAAAAACCGGTGTAAAAGTAATATCTGTTTCCGGATCAATGGTGATGCTGGAACCGTATTCCTGTGTCAGTTCCTCGCTGACCAGGTCCAGAATTTCCAATACATCCTGCTGGTCTCTTACCAGACCCAGCGTTCTTCCGTTATATGCGTATTCGTAATCGGTTACCAGTGAAATCAGAGCGATGATGGCAGTTCCTCCTATCAGAGCTACCATGAACAGCTTGATCAGTTCACGACGATAGGAGTGAAGCTTCATTCTTCCGTCGTGTACCTTTCTGGCAGCAAGAATGAAAGTCTTACCTGCAATCCAGTCGATGATATCGGCTGTTTTATCAAACAGTTTCACCGCACCCGCTGCCACATCGATGATCAGTTCTCCGCCGTCCCTGGCAATTTCGCCGACTTCATCGAGGATCTCATCCGCTACATTGATCAGTCCTGCACCCAGATCCACAATCAGGTCCTGGTGCTTCCTCTGTGGTTTTTTCAGTTTGATTTTTGCCATAATTCTGCCTCTTCTGTTCTCTTTCCCGTGCAGGCGCACCGGCGTCCGTCTTCTGTCATACCGGTATCCCTGCAGATTTCGCAAGAATACTTCAAGTCTGTATAGTCAATCGGGAAATTGTTTTCTGTAAGAAGAACAGCCCGTTCACTTTCCAGTTCTTTCATCTGACACCGTATTTCTTCGATATCGCTTCGTTTACCTCCGGAAAGAAGACTGCGGGAAATGTTGCTGCCCAGTTCAGAAAGCATCCTGTCAATCTGCTCAATGCGAGGCAGCTTTTCATAAATCTGTTCCTTCCGTTCCTGCGCTTCCTTTTCTTCCTTCTTCCGAAGGAATTCATAGTATCTATTGAGTACAGTCTGAGTGACTGTTACTTTCTTATTTACGTCTCTTCCATCCTTCTTCGCTTCCTGATACCAGTTTTCCAGTATTTTATTTACATAGCGAAGATTTGGATTGGAAATGGATACGGTCCGTCCGCAGGCTTCCAGTATGCGTTCCAGGCTGAAATGCATTTCGTCGAACCAGCGGTTTATCAATTCCTTCTCTGCTTCTGTTGCGCTTCGATTCATGCCCAGCGACTGGAGAATTCTCTTCTGCATTCCAAATCGCTGATCCAGTTCATCCAGATACTTCTGTACCTCTTCTTTTGTCTGAAATCCCTGCTCCGTCCACTGCATCACCACTCTGGATATGTATTTTACATTGCTTTTTCCACGGTTCACACAGTAACTGTAAGCCTGCTCGACGACTTCCGGCTTTGCTCCAAGATCAGTGAGCCAGCTGTGAATTTCCTGAACTTCCCCTGTGCTCAGAGTTCGCCCTGTAATCCGCTGAATATCTCCAAGGAGTGTCTTCACATTCTCATTCTGCAGCAGACCGTCGGGTTCCTCTCCATAGGATTCTGTTTCCTCCTGCGCTGCAGTCAGGGGACTTCTGTACATCTGCTCCCGCAGATGGAGAAATTCCACATCGTAATTCAGCTGACTGCTTCCGCTGTCCGCATCCTTCCTCGGATGTTTTTTTACAACGCCCATATCCGCCCAGTAGGTCCATGCCTGATTCACCTGATCCAATGACAGACGAAGCTGGCGCGCCATCGTCTCATGGCTCATTTCTTCTCCCTGCTGTGCATACATGTATCCAAACAGGTAGACCTTCACATGATCTCCCGGCGCACCCGGCATATATTCATTTAAAAAGATATTTTCTATTTCACTTGTCAGAAGATAAAAATCTTTTATCTTTCCTTTGATATAATTCATGTAAGGCCTCCGTCAGCATTATTCTGCCACCTGATTCAGCTCTGCCAGAAGGCATTCCAGCCTGACGCCGTGTCCTTTTGCTGCCTCTTCCAGTGTTTCGCTTTCAGCCCCCGGACAGCCTGCGCAAGTCAGCAGGAATTTATCGAACACCCGGCCATACTGCTGCCCCATATTCAGAACTTCAATAACGGTCATGTCTTTCGTGATCATCGCTGCTCCTTTCCGCTTACGCTTTCCGATTTACAATGCTTTATCGCTGAATTTGGTGTATCGTTCCACCCATGTCAGTTCTACTTTATCCGTAGGACCGCTTCTGTGCTTGGCCACATTGACTTCGCAGATACCGTGTTTCTCACTGTTATCCGGATTATAGTAGTCATCCCGGTACAGGAAAATTACAATGTCTGCATCCTGTTCAATGGAACCGGATTCTCTCAGATCTGATAAAATCGGCCGGTGATCCTGCCGGAGTTCCGGCGCACGGGACAGCTGGGACAGTACGATGACCGGACAGTCCATTTCTCTGGCCAGCAGTTTCAGATGTCTGGAAATTGCAGATATTTCCTGCTGGCGGCTGTCTGCCCTGCCGTCAAACTGCATCAGCTGCAGATAGTCGATCACCACCAGGTCCAGTCCATGCTCCGCCTTCAGCCGGCGGCATTTATTACGCATTTCCATGATGGAAATGCCCGGCGTATCATCAATAAATATTTTTGAATTGTGCAGCTCGTCCAGAGCCATATTCAGCCGATCCCAATCCTTGCGGTCCAGGGTGCCTGTCTTCAGCTTCTGCATCTCTACTCTGGCCTGAATGGCAAGAAGCCGCTGTCCCAGCTGCTCCTTGGACATTTCCAGACTGAAGATCAGCACAGAAGAGCCTGCCTTAACAGCCGTCTGCTGTGCAATGTTCAGTGCAAACGCGGTTTTTCCCATGGCCGGCCGTGCTGCCAGGATGATCAGATCAGAACGGTGAAGTCCTGATGTCAGTTCATCCAGATCCTTAAAGCCGGTGGGAATTCCCACGACTTTTCCCTGATTCTTCGATGCCGCATCAATAATCTCCACATTTTTCAGCAGAATGTCCTGAATCTGGGTGTAATCGCTTTTCTGGCGCTTCTGTCCAATCTGAAATATACCGGCCTCTGCGAAGTTAAGGACCTCCTTTGCATCATCCTTTCCTTCGTAGCCCTTATTCATAATTTCTTCTGCTGTATTAATCAGCTGTCTGAGGGCTGCTTTTTCCGAGACAATTTTCGCATATTCTCCAGCGTTGACTGTGGATGGCACCTCCGTCGTGAGAGTGGCGATATATGCTCTTCCTCCCACAATATCCAGTGCCTTCTTTTTTTTCAGGGTCTCACACACTGTCAGCATATCCACCGGTGCGTTTTCCCTGTACAGATCCATGATGGCCTTGAATATCTCCCGGTGATTTTCATTGTAGAAATCGTCTGCGGTCACTTCTTCGATTACATCATACAGTGCATCCTTGCTGAGCATGGACGCACCCAGTGCGCACCGCTCTGCTTCCTCATTATGCGGCGGAATCCTTTCTACCATTGATATACTCCATTCTGTTTGCTGTTTCCGGTTTCTTCTGTATTTCTATTCTGCAGTAACGACCACCTTCAGTGTCGTTGCAACCTCCGGATACAGTTTTATGGCAACTTCCGTTTCGCCGGTCTGCTTGATAGGGCTGTCCAGCTGGATTTTTTTCTTATCTACTGTCAGCTTGTGCTGTGCCTTCAGAGCATCTGCGATATCTTTTGAAGTAATTGACCCGAAAATTCTTCCGCCGTCGCCTGCTTTCGTTTTTATCGTAACAGACAGTGCCTTGATTTTTTCTGCCTGTGCCTGTGCAGCCGCTTTTTCTTCAGCTTTTTTTTCAGCTGCGATGGCTTTCTGCTTTTCCAGGCTGCGCACATTTCCTTCTGTGGCTTCCGTTGCCCATCCTCTCGGAATCAGCATATTTCTTGCGTATCCGTCGCTGACTTTTACCACGTCGCCGGCTTTTCCTGTTCCCTTTATGTCTCTGTTAAGAATTACTACCATTTAACATTTCCTCCATAATCTTTATTATTTTTTTTGCCGCTTCTTCTTTCGGCATATCTACCTGTGCGGCTGCCGTGGTCAGATGCCCGCCGCCTCCGAATTTTTCCATAATTACCTGCACATTGACCGCACCCATAGACCTGGCGCTGATTACAGTTCTTCCTTCTCCGTTAACCCCGATAACAAAGGATGCTTTCACTCCTTTCACAGTCAGCAACTGGTCTGCCACCTGGGCACAGATGACCTGCTCATCTGCATGGGGCTGACGGCAAATTGACACTGCCACACCGTTTTCAAAAAATCTTGCCGATGCCAGGGCCTCCGCATTAATCTGAAAGCTGAGCGGGTCTTTCTGGAAGAAGCGCTTTACTTCCGTGGTATCTGCACCCTGCCTTCTGAGCCACGCAGCTGCTTCAAAAGTTCGTACTCCGGTTTTCAGGGCAAACCCGTTGGTATCTACCGTAATCCCTGCCAGAAGTGCTTCTGCTTCCAGCTTTATCAGGCTTTTTTTGCTCGCCATATATTGCAGAATTTCCGCCACCAGTTCGCATGTCGACGATGCATATGACTCCATATAAGCCAGCGTCGGATTCTCAATGAATTCTTCCATCTTGCGATGGTGGTCGATAACAACGATTCTGTCAGTCATCTCCAGCAGCTTCGGGCACTGAGTCATACTCGGCCGATGGGTATCCAGTACAATAACCAGACTTTCTCCATCCACCAGGCTAATCGCTTTTTCACTGCTGATCAGCTGATAATTCTCACTCTGTCTCGCCTGCAGATAGATGCTCTGCAGCGCATCATTATATTCGTCAATGACGATATTTGCCTTTTTCTCGAAAAGTTCGCAGAACCGTGAAATACCCAGAGCAGCCCCGAAACAGTCCATATCCGGATTCTGATGACCCATGATAAAGACCTTTCCTGCCTGCACCACAAGCTGCTTCAGTGCATGACCGACAATTTTTGATTTCCCTTTATTGCTCTTTTCTACTGTCTGCAGTTTGCCGCCGTAGTATTCGATCTTCAGATTGCGCTTCACCACAGCCTGATCTCCGCCCCGTCCCAGAGCCAGATCAAGAGCAGCGTCGGCATACTCCTCTGTCTGTGCCGGGTTTTTTCCTCCCACACCTACGCCAATGCTCAGGCTGGCAGGAAAATCCGCACCGGTCTCCACATTACGGATCTCGTCAAGAATATCAAATTTATTGGTGATGAGACGATCCAGATACTGCTGTTCAAACCACGCCACATATGCATTATTCCTTACCCGGTTGACAGATGCATTGACTCTTCCGCACCAGCGCCTGATCAGCCTGTCAATTTCACCGGAAAGAATCAGCCTCTTTTCTGTGCTTGTACTGGAGGTCAATTCATCGTAATTGTCCACCTGGATCTTTGCCATACATGCTTTTTCATTATTATATCGGTCTTTCAGATCCTCAAGCCCTGTGACATCATTGAAGACAATGGTCAGATCGCCATCTTCCTCGCTCTTCAGGTCAGATCCCTTCTGGAGCATGAGACGAAAAATCTTATCGTTTCGCTTCAGCAGAGGATGCTGGTCTTTTTCAGCCGCTTCATATAAATCTGCAGCACGAATTCCGGTCAGCGCGAAAATATCGCCGCCCCCAATTCCGTCATAGAGGAATACCTCGCCGATTCTGCTGTTGGCTTCCACCACCTTGCCCAGTCTGTTGATAATGCAGACAGGCATCGGTATATATGAAGAAATGATTTTTTCAAGTCTTCGCTCAGACATGGCCTCCTCCTCCATCCATTATATCATACCCGGCCTTCCGCCTCGGTGTTGATTCTGTGATAATCCCGCCACAAAACCGATGCAGACGATTTCATCTGTTTTGAAAGGCACTTCTATATATTTTACCACATTTCTTTCTGTTTTTCATCTACAAGATGTAGTAGAATTCATCGAATTTCAAGCTTTCCTCCACATTTGCCGCATCGGTATCTGTCAGTATTTTCCACCAACTTGCAGCGTCGTCTTCTTATAATCTCCATGCCGCATTCCCTGCATACGATTCTGTATCGGATCTGTTCTCTGCTGCCGGGATCCTCCAGACCGAAGGCTTCATATCGTGCTGTTGGTTTAATTTCATATCCGTATTTCTGATTCAGCTGCATTGCATACCTTTTCCATCGCTTCCCGTGATTCATGCATCCATAACAGGTATGCAGCAGTTCATGAAGGAGAACGGTTTCAATTACTTTATCTTCACTTTCCATGAGCCTTCCGCTGATTTCTATGATATATTCCTCTTTCTCTTTCTGCTCTGATTGTACTTTTCTGCAGCTGCCGAACCGGCTTCGGATCCCGTCATTTATTTTCAGAGCTTTGATTTTTTCGCTTGCCGGAATTTTTTCTTTCTGCAATATTTCTCTGCATTTCTCCAGCAGACCTTCTCCCCGTTCCTGCCTTTTGTCTCTTTCGTTATTCTGTATGTCTGTTATATTCATGAATATTCCTCATCCTGAATGGTCTAAAAGAGGGTCTCTTTCCTGAGACCCTCTTTTCTTCCTATTAATTCTGTATCAGATATATTCCGATGCAAATCACCGCCAGATTGACTGCCAATGCCAGCGGAACCAGAATCCGAAACTTCCATTTTTTCGTCTTATGGTGAAAGACCAGCATCCCTGCGCCGCTTCCCACAGCTCCCATGCAAAACGCCGATAAAAGTAAAGTTTTTTCACTGATTCTCTGTTTTTCTTTTACTGCTTTTCTTTTGTCCATTCCCATCTGAAGAAATGTGAACAGATTCCATATCAGCCACAGAGCAGCTATCCACAGTAAAGGTTTCATGTGAAACATCTCCCTCTAACCCAGTTTTTTCAATAGTTCTATGAGACGATTCATTTCATCGCGGCTAAAGCATTCAATCTCTATCTTTCCTTTTTTTCCTTTTTCCACTATGTTGACTCTCGTTCCCAGAATGGTTTTCAATTCTTCTTCCACGCGCAGTGTGTCTGGATTTTTCTGTTTCTGTGCCGGTTTTTTTTTCGGTCCTTTTCCCAGTTCTGCAACCAGTTTCTCTGTCTGTCGAACAGAAAGTCCTTCTTCTACGATCTTATCACAAAGCTGTCGCTGCAGATTTACATCTTCCACAGTTATGAGAGTCCTTCCGTGACCTGCGGTCAGCTCTCCTTCAGAAACCTTTACACGAATATATTCGGGGAGTTTCAAAAGACGAAGGGAATTTGTAATATATGGCCGACTCTTTCCCACACTTTTCGATACCTGTTCCTGTGTCAGTCCGAAGGTACTGATCATCTGGTGCAGCCCTTCTGCTTCTTCAATCGGATTCAGATCCTCACGCTGCATATTTTCAATGATGGCGATGAGCATATTCTGTTCGTCACTCAGTTCGCGAAGAAGACATGGCACTTCAGACAATCCGGCTTTCATGGCAGCACGCCATCTTCTTTCTCCGGCAACGATTTCATATCCCTTCTGTTTTTTTCTCACTACTATAGGCTGTATGATTCCGTGTTCACGGATTGAATCCGCCAGTTCTTCAATTTTTTCTTCAGGAAATGTCTTTCTTGGCTGATTTACATTGGGCATGATTTCGTGAATATCGATATAATTCACTCTGTCTTCAGCCGCCACTTCTTCACTTTTTCCTTCTTCCTTTGTCTCTTCTTCCGGCGCAGAAACCGGTACATCTGCAAACAGTGCGTCCAGGCCTCTGCCCAGTCCTCCTTTTTTCGCTGCTGCCATCCTACTCTTCCTCCAGTTCTAAGAACTCTTCCGCAAAATCCATATACGCTTCCGCTCCTTTGGATTTCGGATCGTATTCGGTGATCGGCATACCATAACTCGGTGCCTCAGCCAAACGTACATTTCTGGGAATAACTGTGGAATACACTTTTCCTCCGAAATATTTTTTCACTTCCTGCACCACCTGCAGAGACAGATTCGTTCTTCCGTCAAACATACTGAGAATTACACCCTGCACTGTCAGCTTCGGATTCAGGCTTTTCTTTACCAGTTCAATGGTGCTCACCAGCTGGCTCACTCCCTCCAGTGCATAAAATTCACACTGGATCGGAATCAGTACGCTGTCTACGGCTGTAAGAGAATTGATCGTCAACAGTCCCAGTGACGGCGGACAATCGATAAATATATAATCGTACATATGACGTATCTTATCCAGCCCCTTCTTCAGTGAAATTTCTCTTCCCTTCATCTGTACCAGTTCAACTTCTGCTCCTGCCAGATCTACACTCGCCGGAATCAGATCCAGATTTTCTACAGTTGTCTGTATAATTGCTTCCTGTGGGTCAAAGCTCTCATCCACTAAAATATTATATACTGTCTTATCTAAATTCTTTTTAGATACACCGATTCCGCTGGTGGTGTTTCCCTGCGGGTCGATGTCCAGTATCAGCACTTTCTTTCCCTTGATTGCAAGGCAAGCTGCCAGGTTGATATTTGTTGTCGTTTTTCCTACTCCACCCTTTTGATTAAATATTGCGATTGCTTTTCCCAAAGTAGTCATCCCTCCTGTATTATTTCTCTTTGCATTGACAGATACTATTATATATTATTTTCGGATTCATTTCTACTGGTTTTAGAAAAAAAGACCGATGTTTCACGTGAAACATCGGTCTTTCTTAGGAATTGTTATTTTAAGTTCAAGCACGTCACCTTTGTCTTCCTGTGTAAATATGGCATTTTCTTCCATCTCTTTGATCTGTGAAAACGCTTTGCGGATCGTATTGACATAAATTTTATAGCTGATGTAGTTCACCTTGTTTTTCTTCCGACGCAGTTCCTCCTGGCCCGACAGCAGGTCATCCACCAGCTTTTCCGTCTGTTTCACATTCAGATTGTTTTTTATGACCCGGGCAATCACCTTGCGTCTGTCATTTTCGCCCTGTACGCGGAGAAGAGCCCTGGCATGGCGTTCCGTAAGCCTGTGCTCTGTCAGTACCTCCTGAATATCATCAGGAAGAGAGAGAATGCGGATTTTGTTGGATATGGTGGATTGCTGCTTGCCGACTTTCTGCGCAATCTCACTCTGGGTAAGACCGAAATCATCCATCAGCTTCTTATAAGCACGTGCCTCTTCCAGATATCCAAGATTTTCTCTCTGCACATTTTCCACCAGAGCAACCAGTGCCGCCTCTTCTTCCTCCATACTTCGAACAATGGCGGGAATGGTAAAAAGACCTGCCTGACAGGCGGCCCGGTAGCGGCGTTCTCCGGCAATGACCATAAAGCTGCCTTCCGCAGTCGGCTTCACCAGAATGGGCTGCAAAACGCCATAGTCACGAATGGAAGATGCCAGCTGTGTAAGTTCTTCCTCACGAAAAATCTTTCGAGGCTGCTCCGGATTGAGAAAAATCATCTGCAGCGGAATCTCAATGACCTCCTGTTTCAAAGAAGTCAGATCCTCTTCCCTTTCCTGCGGCCTGGGAATGGACGGCGGAACATTCCGTAGTGCTCCGGAAAACCTTCCTGTTTTCTTTCCCAACATCTCTAACATAACACTTCCTCCTTATCTCCGGCCCTTATAAATAAAAGCCTGTACACACTTCTCAGGGAAATCATAACATTTCCCGAAAAGGTTGTGTTGCTTTTTTTCTGCAAAGATTAAAAGGAAAACCCCCTGTTTTCGCTATTTCAGGGGGTCTTTCGACGGGGTTCCGGCTTTTCTCGGATATTTCGCCGGCGTATTTCTTACTTTTTTTATGAACAAAATCCGATGATCGAGGCCGTACTGATTCAGCGGAGCAGATTCGACACGTTCAAGCTGTCCGCCCAGAAGGAAAACAGCTTTTTTTGCCTGTGCGATCTCATCATCGGCGTCCGGTCCCTTATAGGCCAGAAGGTAACCTCCATGCCGTATGAAAGGAAGACAGTATTCAGACAGGGTTGCAAGATTTGCAACTGCCCTTGAAACGCAGAGATCATACTGCTCACGATGTTCTTTGTTTCTGGCCAGTTCCTCTGCACGGGCATGTACCGTGGAAACATTCTGAATCCCAATGGAATCCGTCAGCTCGTCAATGATGTTCAGACGTTTTTTCAGAGAATCCATCAGAATAAACTGCTTCTCAGGGGAAACCACGGCAAGGGGTATCCCGGGAAAGCCGGCTCCTGTGCCCACATCGATGATTTTTTTCGCAGACTCATATTCAGGGAATCCGCAGCAAAGTACAGAATCCAGGAAGTGTTTGATAATGAATTCATCCCGGTCTGTGATTGCAGTCAGGTTCACCTTTTCATTCCAGGATAAAACGCCCTCCATGTAGCGTTCCAGCTGCTGCGCCATATCGGTTGTACAGGATACACTGACTGCGTCAAACGCATCTTTTATCTGCATCATGACTGACCCTTTCTTCTCTGTTTTTCCAGATATACCAGAAGGACATTGATATCAGCAGGAGACACGCCGCTGATGCGGGATGCCTGCCCGACAGATTCCGGCTGAATCTGGTTCAGCTTCTGCACGGCTTCAATTCGCAGACCTTCTATCTGACTGTAATCGAAATGCTGCCAAAGCTTACGATTCTCCAGCTTCTTATACCGCTCGATCTGTGCCATCTGTTTCTGAATATATCCTTCATATTTCACCTGTACTTCCAGCTGTGTCACTTCATGGTAGGAAAGCTGCGGTCTGGTTTCATCATCGATTTCAGACAGATCTGCATAAGAAATCTGCGGACGACGGAGAAGTTCCGCCATGGAAACACGATTCTGAAGCGGAGAAGTTCCCCGGGCAGTCAGAAAATCGTTTGCTTCCTTCGGACCCACCAGCTTTTTCTCCAGGCGTGCTGCTTCTTTGGCTACTGCATTTTTCTTCGCCAGATAACGATCATATCTTTCCACACTTGCCAGTCCGATACTGTAACTTTTTTCCGTAAGGCGCTGATCTGCATTATCTTGCCGCAGAACCAGCCTGTATTCGGCTCTGCTGGTCATAATTCTATAAGGCTCATTGGTACCTTTTGTCACAAGATCGTCGATGAGAACGCCGATATAAGCCTCGTCTCTTCCGAGGATCAGAGGATTTTTTCCGGAAATCTTCAGTGCTGCGTTGATTCCGGCCATAAGCCCCTGTGCGGCGGCCTCTTCGTACCCGGAACTTCCGTTGAACTGCCCGGCACAAAACAGATTTTCAATATGACGGTATTCCAGATTCAGCTGCAGATCCTGCGGATCGATGCAGTCGTATTCAATGGCATAGGCCGGACGAACGATACGAAGATTTTCAAGACCCGGTATGGTTCTGTAAAACGCCGCCTGTACATCTTCCGGCAGGCTGGAACTCATGCCCTGTATGTACATTTCATCCGTATCCAGTCCCTCCGGTTCAATAAACAGCTGATGCCGCTCCTTATCCGCAAACCGGTTCACCTTATCCTCAATGGATGGACAGTAACGTGGACCGATTCCTTCAATCTGTCCTCCAAAGAGTGCAGACCGGTGAAAGTTGGCACGAATCACTTTATGTGTTTCTTCGTTGGTATAAGTCAGCCAGCAGGAAACCTGATTATCTCCGATTTCATCATTCATGAAAGAAAACGGAACGATCTTCTCATCACCTTTCTGCTCCTGCATCTTGGAATAGTCCAGACTCTGGCCCAGACATCTGGCAGGTGTCCCGGTCTTAAACCGGCGAAGCTTCATTCCATGTTTCTTCAGATTGTCCGCCAGGTCATTGGATGGAGCCAGTCCGTTTGGACCGCTTTCGAATGCACTGTCACCGATAAATATTTTTCCGCGAAGGAAGGTCCCTGTAGCAAGAATGACAGCCTTCGCTTTATACCAGGTATGGGTTCTTGTTTCTATGCCGCATACTTTTCCTTCTTCCACGATCAGATCTGTTACTTCCATCTGCCGCATGGTAAGATGCTCTGTATGCTCGATGGTCTTTTTCATTTCCAGATGGTATCGGTTCTTGTCAGCCTGTGCCCGGAGTGAATGCACTGCCGGTCCCTTGGCTGTATTGAGCATTTTGCTCTGGATAAAAGTCTTATCTATATTCTTTCCCATCTCTCCGCCCAGGGCATCAATCTCCCGAACCAGATGTCCCTTTCCGGTTCCTCCGATGGATGGATTGCATGGCATCATGGCCACTGCCTCCAGATTCATGGAGCAGAGCAGGGTTTCCTTTCCCATTCTGGCACATGCCAGTGCCGCTTCACAGCCGGCATGTCCGGCACCGACGACAATGACATCGTATTCCCCCATAAAAATATGTTCCATATTTCGCTCCTTCTAAATCATCTATTTGATCTTCCGGGATTATTTTCCCAGACAGAATCTTGCAAACACTTCGTTGATTACATCACCGGACACCGTTTCGCCGATAATCTCTCCCAGCAGTTCGTAAGCCCGGTTTACATCAATTTCAATAAATTCCAGCGGCTGACGAATCTCAGCCATGGAAATAGCATCAGTGACTGAACCAACCGCCTGATCCAGCAGATTTTTATGGCGTACGCTGGTGACCAGCACACTGCTTTTCTGTTTCACATGACCGCCGTAAACCATGTCTGCGATGGCATCTTCGATCTCAGCAATTCCCTTTTCCTCTTTCAGGGAAGTTTCGATAATGGCAGCCGACGGAATCCTTTGCCGAAGCTGATCAGAAGTGATCTTCTGCGGAAGATCCAGTTTATTAAGTATCACAACAGCATGACGGTCTCCCAGATGAGAAAGGATTTCTTCATCTTCAGAATCCAGATCTCTGCTGCCATCCACCATGAAAAGAACAAGATCAGACTGATTAAATGATGCTTTACTCTTTTCAATTCCGATTTTTTCAATGATATCTTCCGTCTGACGGATTCCGGCTGTATCCGTCAGTTTCACAGGAATGTTCCGTATAGACAACATTTCTTCGATGGTGTCTCTGGTGGTACCTGGGATTTCCGTAACGATGGCGCGGGTCTCTCTGAGCAGCGCATTCATCAGAGAGGATTTACCCACATTTGGTTTTCCTATAATAGAAACGGAAAGACCCTCGCGAAGCATTCTTCCTGTATCTGCTGTAGAAAGCAGGGCAGAAATTTTTTCTTTTACCTGCGTTAAGCCTGACAGGAGATTTTCGTAAGTCAGTTCCTCAATGTCCTCGTCAGGATAATCAATGTTCACTGTGATATTCACAAGAAGATCGAGAATATCTGCACGTATTTCACGGACGACACTTCCAAGCTTTCCTTCCAGCTGACCCAATGCAACATCGAAAGAAGCATCTGACCTGGCACGAATCAGATCAATCACTGCTTCTGCCTGGGAAAGATCCAGTCTGCCGTTGAGAAATGCCCGTTTGGTAAACTCCCCGGGTTCCGCAAGACGTGCGCCGTTTCGAAGAGTCAGCGAAAGGATTTTGCGAAGGGATACAATGCTTCCGTGGCACTGGATTTCCACCACATCCTCAGCAGTATAAGAATGCGGTCCTTTCATATAGACAGCCATGACCTCATCGATGCAGTCTCCCGAGAAGTTGTCATAGATGTGCCCGTATGTGAGAACTTTATTCTCTGTTTTTCGTCCTCTGAATATCTTTTGGAGAATCGGCAGAGCCTCCTCTCCGCTGATTCTGATGATGCCGATGCCTCCTTCTCCCGGCGCCGTGGCAATGGCAGCAATAGTATCTTCCATTTCTGACTCCTGTTCAGTATTATCTGAATAAAACAGCCCGCTCTAAGGCAAGCGGGCTGTATTCCAATTATTTTAATTCGATGATAACCCGTCTGTATGGGTCCTGACCCTCACTCTTCGTAGTGACATAAGGGTGGTTCTGCAGTGTGGCGTGAATTACCTTCCGCTCGTACGGATTCATAGGTTCCAGTTTCACACTTCTTCTGGTTTTCACAACCTTGTTGGCCAGGCGGATCGCCAGCATTTCCAGCGTCTTTTCTCTCTTGGCACGGTAATTTTCCGCGTCAACAACAACTCTGGTGTATTTTTCCTGATCCTTATTTACGACCAGGCTGGTCAGGTACTGAATTGCATCCAGCGTCTGACCGCGCTTACCGATAATTGTACCGGAATCTTTTCCCTGAATATCGATATACAGAGCATCGCCGCCTTCTTTCGCAGTAACATCCAGAGACAGACCCATCTGTTCGGTAACCTCGGCAAGAAAATCCAGTGCGATATGATTCTCACATACTGTCAGTTCTTCGTCAGGTACTCTTGCGATAACCGGTTCGATCGGTTCCTGGAACTCTTTCACTTCTCTGTCCCTGCGATCTCTTCTAGGCTTGTTGTTCCGGTTATTTCTGTCTCTTCTGTTATTATTATTACGCTTCGGTGATGCTGTTCTGTTCTCAGATTCTCTGGAAGTCTGCGCCTTCTGCTGTCTTTCAGTCCGTACAGGCTTCTCGGTTCTGTCTGTCTTTTCAGACTTTTCAGAAATAGCCGCTTTCGGTGCTTCCTTCTGAACAGGAACTTCCTGCTTCTTCTCTTCCACCTTCACAGGCTGTTTCTTTTCAACTCTGACTTTTGCAAGTTTGGAACCGATACCGAAAAAACCTCTCGAAGGCTCTTCCAGAACTTTCACATCGACTTCGTCTATTGTAAGCCCCAGATCGTCCAGTGCCAGTTTCACGGCAGTATCGACGTCTGTGCCCCATTTTTCAGAATAATCCATATTAATTCTGTTCCTCCAATGCACTTATGCTCTTGCCTTGCTTTTTTTCTTTCCCTTCGGTGCTTCCTCTTCATTCAGCTTCTTTCTCAGCTGGTTAAAGCGGATATTATAGAATATCTGAATCACCTGGCTGAAGAACCAGTAAATTGCCAGACCGGCCGGATAGCTTCTGGCCATCAGCAGAATGGTAACCGGGAAGATGTACTGCATCATCTTGTTCATTACATTCATCTGCTGCATGGAAGGATTGTTTCCGCCGTTCAGATTATTCTTCTGATTCATGGTGAAGGAAATATATGTGGCAATACCTGCCGCAACAGGCAGAATCCACTTATCAGGCTGCGCCAGGTCCTTAATCCAAAGGAAAGGTTCGTGAATCGCAAACAGCATCATGTCTGCATTATCCATGTTGCTGAAATAAACCATCGGATTTCTAAGAAGTGCGAACAGAGCCATAATGATGAACATCTGAATCACCATCGGCAGGCAGCCGGCAGACATGCTGACTCCTTCCTGCTTGTACAGTTCCTGAATCTTTTCGTTCATCAGCATCTGGTCTTTCGCATACTTCTGCTGAATTTCCTTAATCTTCGGATTGAGTTTGGACATTTTCGCAGTTGACATGATCTGCTTCGCATAAAGCGGATATAAACAGAGCTTTACGACCAGGGTAACAATAATCAGGGAAATTCCGTAGTTACCGATCAGCTCATATAACCACATAAGCAGATAACCCATTGGTTGCGCTAATATTCTCATTCAATTCCTCCATTATTCCAAAGGGTCGTAGCCCCCCTCATGCCAGGGGTGACACTTCAGAATCCGTTTGATTCCTAAGTAAGTGCCCTTGATTGCTCCGTACTTTTCTACAGCCTGTATGAAATATACCGAGCAGGTGGGCGTAAACCGGCAGGTAGGTGGAAATAAAGGAGAAATACAAATCTGATAAAATCTCACCAGACCTATCAGGATCTTTTTAAAAAAAGAACTCACGTATTTCATTATTTCTTTATTACTCCGGCTCGTTTCATCGCAGAAAGAAGAGACTTCTCCACTTCTGCACACTTCTTTCCGGAAATGGTGTTTCTGGCGATGATGATAAAATCGTAATGCACATGCTGCGGAAGCCTTTCCGCCAGATGACGGTAGCTTTCCTTCATGAGCCGTCTCGCCCTGTTTCTTTTCACACTGTTTCCGACTTTTTTACTTGCTAAAAAACCTGTCCTATTGTAAACAAGCCCGTTGGGCCGGTAAAACAGCACCACGAACCTGTCGCCCACAGATTTTCCACGATTGTAAATCGACTGAAAATCTGCTTTTTTTCGCAAAACATTTCTTTTCAGCATGTTTCCTCTTTTCGAGCGTGTTCTGCTCTCTCAAAACATAAGGAAATTAAGCAGTTAATTTCTTTCTGCCTCTTGCTCTTCTTCTCTTCAGGACGTTTCTGCCGTTCTTGGTGGACATTCTCTTTCTGAAGCCGTGTTCCTTCATTCTCTGCCGTTTCTTAGGCTGTAAAGTCATTTTCATATTGGTTGTTCTCCCTTCTAAAATAATAAGCTCGTGTGCATCTAAATTCCAATGGCACACAGATACCTAAGTAGTATACTTCAAAAGTTCCGTTCTGTCAATGAAATTATGAATTCTCATTATTCACATTACTATTTTCCATGTATGTTTAAAACATAGAAAAAAATCCACATTTTATGATTCAGCCGAATCAGCAAATAAAGTTTCAAATGGCTAAAAATACAAAAGCAAACACATTATTCACTTATGCACAATTTTATCCTCAACCTGTGGATAAAATTATAAAAAAATATATTTTGTTTTCCATGTAATTCATACTTGCTTGTGGATAACTATTTTTGTACAATAAGAATAGGAAAATGTAATTTAAAAAAGAATTGAAGGTTTCATACATGAACAGAAATGAAAAAACGACAAAAGCACTGAAAGAAGAACTTCAGAAATTAACGACTGCTGTCAGCTTCAATACCTGGCTGCAGCCTCTGGAAGTCTTTCAGATTGACAGCGAATTAAAAATAGCATATCTTGGTGTAAAGAGTTCCGGCGGCATCGATGTGGATTTCATCCTGAATATTATCAGGACCAGATATATTCAGGTTATTGAAGACTGTCTGGAAACTGTACTTCATGACCGATACCGGGCTGTGATCAAGGTCATGGATGAATTTATGAAAGAAACTCCGGAAGACGAAGAGAAACCTGCTCCGGAGCCGGTTCCAGATATGCCAGTTACTCCTGTAAGTAAAATAGGAATGGAAAAAATATTTAATCCGCGGTATAATTTCGATAATTTCGTGGTGGGAAACAGCAATAAGTATGCACATGCGGCAGCACTGGCTGTGGCGGAATCTCCGTCAGAAGCTTATAATCCTCTGTTTATCTACGGAGGATCCGGTCTTGGAAAAACCCATCTGATGCATGCCATAGGAATCTATCTGCTGGAGCATAATCCGGGTCTGAATGTTCTCTATGTTTCTTCAGAAATGTTTACCAATGAGCTGATTCGTGCGCTGCGTGAAAACAAAATCAGTGAATTTAAAAATAAGTACAGAAAAGTAGATGTAATGCTCATCGACGATATCCAGTTTATGGAGGGAAAAGACAGTACGCAGGAAGAATTTTTCCACACGTTCAACACCCTTTATGATTCCAATAAGCAGATTATCATTTCCAGCGACCGAGCACCAAATAAACTGGTAAATCTGGAAGATCGGCTGAGAAGCCGTTTCCAGTGGAATCTGATTGCTGATATACAGCCGCCTGATTATGAAACAAGGGTTGCAATTCTGACGAAAAAAGCAGAAAATATGAATATCGAAGTAGATGACGATCTCTACGATGTGATCTGCCTGATTGCAGAAAAAATTAAAGATAATATCCGGGAACTGGAAGGAGCTTTCACACGAATCGTATCCTTCTCCCAGCTTCTCGGAGAGAAAGCAGATAAAAACTTTGCCAGAAGAACACTGAAAGATATTCTTACAGATGGTGACATAAAAGTCACGCCTGAAAAAATAAAGAAATACATATGTAAGCACTACTCCATTAAAATGTCAGACCTGGAATCTTCCAAGAAACAGAACAGCATCGCATATCCAAGACAGGTGGCCATGTATCTGATTCGTGAGATGACCGATTATTCTCTTCCGAAGATTGGGCAGATGTTTGGAGGAAAACACTATACCACCGTCATGTATGCCTGTGATAAAATTGAAGGTGAAATGAAATCTGATCCTTCTTTCGCACAGCTGATCGAACAGATGAAAGATGATATTATGGATTGAAATAGTAAAATTTAATCTATTATCCACTATTCTGAAACAATAAATTTTTCAGGAATTTCAGGGCGTCTGGAAGTTATCCACATATTCCACAGTCCCTACTACTATTACTACTATAAAAGAATATAAATAAAGAATAACAGACCGGAGGAAAAAAATGAAATTTTCATGTCATCAGCAAGCTCTATCGAAAGCCTTAAATATCGTTTCCAAAGCAGTTACATCCAGAACCACTATTCCAATTCTGAAAGGAATTCTTCTTCGGGTGGACGAAAACGGTAAACTGACCATGTCTGCATCCGACCTGGATCTGAGCATTGAAAAAACACTGGATGTTGAGAGCTTCATTCCAGGAGAAACCGTGGTATTTGCCAAACTGTTCGGAGATATTATCAGAAAGCTTCCAAACGATATGATTACCATCGAATATGAGGATGGAAAAGTAACAATTCGATGTGCCAGCTCCGAGTTTAATATAATCGGCATGCCGGCAGATGAATTTCCGAGCCTGAACATGCCGGAAGAAGCAGCTGATCAGATTCTTTTCAGTAAAGAAGTGCTGAAGGAAATGATTCAGAAAACTGCATTTGCTGCCAGTATAGACGAGTCCCGCGGCGTAATTACAGGCGTGCTGGTGGAAATGGAAGAAGACAGCATGAATATGGTAGCTCTGGATGGATTCCGTATGGCTATCACCAGAGAAAATATGAAAAATAAAGAGCGGGAAAGCATTGTGATCCCGGCCAAAATTTTTGGAGAAATAAGTAAGATCATCAGTGAAACAGAAACGGAAGAAAACGATCAGGTTCGCCTGTACATCAACGATAAAAGAGCTATCTTTCTGATGGAAGATATCCGCGTGGTGCTTCGCCTTCTGGAGGGAGAATTCGTGAAGTACAGAGATATTCTTCCAAAGGAAAGCAAGACGAGAATTGTTTTAAACAGAAGTGATTTTCTGAACAGCATCGAGCGTGCATCCCTGCTGGCCAAGGTAGGAAAAAATAACCTGATCAAACTGGACATGAAAGAAAATAGTATGGAAATCACATCCAAATCAGAAGAAGGAAATGTAAAGGAAGATGTTATCATTTCTAAAGAAGGAAATGATTTGGTCATCGGCTTTAACTCAAAATATCTGATGGATGTGCTGAAGGTCATTGATGATGAAGAAATCGTCATGTTGTTTAACAGCAGCATCAGCCCATGCCTGGTGAGACCTCTGTCAGGAAACCGGTTTGAATATCTGATTCTTCCTGTAAGAATTACGAATAATTAAGTATGTATATCAAAGAAATAGAACTTCACAATTTCCGAAATTATGAAGAACTCCATTTAGAATTTCATAAAAATGTGAATCTGATTCTGGGAAATAATGCCCAGGGAAAGACAAATCTGCTGGAATCCATCTATTTGTGTTCCATGGGAAAATCTTTCCGTACCAGCAGAGACAGCGATCTGATTCGGTTTGGTTCGGAATTTGCCAGAGTAAAAGCAGAGGCAAAGAAAGAATACTATAATACTTCTGTTGAACTGATTTACAGCCGGAACGAAGGAAAATCAGCCAGGCTGGACGGGAATCGGATTCGAAAAGCTTCCGAACTGCTGGAGAATCTGTATATGGTCATTTTTTCACCGGAAGATCTGAAAATCGTAAAAGAAGAACCGGAGAAAAGAAGAAGATTCATAGACAGAGAACTTTGTCAGCTCAGGCCAAAGTATTATGAAGCATTCAGCAGCTATAAAAAAGTTCTGCTTCAGAGAAATGCCTATCTGAAGGAAGATACAGTGGATCCTTCCATATTGGATCTGTGGGATATGCAGCTGGCACGATATGGTGCGCAGATTATGGTGATGCGAAAGGAATTCGTGGAAAAACTGCGGGATATCAGTCAGGTGATTCATCAATCCATAACAAACGGAAAGGAAAATCTGAATCTGATTTATGTACCAAATGTATCTGTCTCTTCCACGACAGAAGAAACAGAAGAAACGTTTTATAAGGTGATCAGAAGCAGCTTTGAAAATGACATCAGACAACGAACCACAACCAGAGGGCCCCATAAAGATGATGTGGAATTTTATATCGATGACATCAGCGTGCGGAGTTTTGGTTCCCAGGGACAGCAGAGAACCTCTGCCCTTTCGGTGAAGCTGGCAGAGCTTTCTCTGATCAAAGAAGAAACGGGAGAAGATGCTATCCTGCTTCTGGATGATGTGATGAGTGAGCTGGATCTGCAGCGGCAGGAATTTCTGATAAAATCGCTTTCAGAGATTCAGATGTTTATCACCACGACAGAATTACAGGATAAGCTGCTGGAAACCCTTCCATTGGGAAAGACCTTCTACGTAAAAGAAGGAAATGTAACAGAAAAGGAGAATAAAAATGAATCCAGTTTATGAAAAATTATTAAGATGTTATGAAAGCATTCAGAAGAAATTTGATTTCAGCAAATTCCGTCCTGAAGTTGCCATTGTTCTGGGATCCGGGCTTGGAGACTATGCACAGGATATTCAGGTAGTGGGTGAAGTGGATTACCACGATATAGAAGAGTTTCCTGTATCCACAGTTCCGGGACATGCAGGAAAATTTATCTTTGGTTATGTGGAAGATACACCGGTAGTATGCATGAAGGGACGTATCCACTATTACGAAGGATATCCCATTACCGATGTAGTTCTCCCGATTCGCCTGATGAAGCTGATGGGTGCGAAGGTCCTGTTTCTGACCAATGCTTCCGGCGGTATCAATCCATCCTTTGAAGCCGGCGACTTTATGATGATTACAGATCAGATATCCATGTTTGCGCCGAACCCTCTGATCGGCGCCAATATCGATGAAATTGGAGTTCGTTTCCCGGATATGAGTCATGTTTATGATCCGGCGCTGCAGAAGTGTATCAAAAAAGCAGCAGAAAAAAATAACATCAAGCTGCAGAAAGGTGTTTATGCGCAGGCTACCGGCCCATCCTTTGAATCTCCGGCAGAAATCAAAATGCTTCATACCCTGGGTGCGGATGCAGTGGGCATGTCTACCGTGGTGGAAGCCATCGCAGCAAATCATATGGGAATGAAAATCTGTGGTATTTCTTTCGTCAGCAATCCGGCAGCAGGTATCAGCCAGACACCTCTGACCCACGAGGAGGTACAGGAAGCAGCCAATCAGGCAGCACCGAAATTCCGTCAGCTGGTCACTGCATCGGTAAAAGAAATCAAGGAAATTCTGCAGTAAAAGAAACAGATGAAGTGCAGATTTTGTCGAATTATTACTTTTAGTACAAGAATGATATAACCCTGATACTTTTTATATAGTAAATAAAACGAAAATCGCCCCTGTGGGCGATTTTTTTTACGATTTTGATAAAAAGTTTAATAAAGGTTGAATTTTAGCAAAAAAAGTGATATAATATCTGCGATTAATTATAGTCAAAATATGCCCCACAAAGGGGCTTTCTTATGTCATATTATATTTTGAATGAAAGGTTGAAACGATGAGCTTAGAAGAAAAAACAAAAGGCCAGTATGATGCGGCGCAGATACAGGTTCTGGAAGGTCTGGAAGCAGTCCGCAAACGTCCGGGCATGTACATCGGAAGTACAGGACCGAGAGGACTTCATCATCTGGTTTATGAAATCGTGGATAACAGTATCGACGAAGCCCTGGCCGGCTACTGCAAGAATATCCATGTCACCATACAGAAGGATAATTCCATCATGGTGGAAGATGACGGCCGCGGCATGCCTGTGGACAAGCATCCGAAGATGGGTATCCCAGCAGTGGAAGTTATTCATACGGTACTCCATGCCGGCGGTAAATTCGGCGGCGGAGGATATAAAGTTTCCGGCGGTCTTCATGGTGTAGGTGCATCTGTTGTTAATGCCCTCTCCACCCACATGGAAGTGGAAATCAAAAGAAACGGAAACATCTACAAGCAGTGTTATGAAAGAGGAAAAACTGTAAGTCCACTGGAAATCATCGGTGAATCAAAGAAGACCGGTTCCAAGACCACATTCTGGCCGGATCCGGAAATTTTCGAGACAACTGTTTTCGATTTCCATACTCTGCAGAACCGTCTGCGGGAAATGGCATTTCTGAATAAGGGAATCAAGATCACATTCAAGGATGAACGGGAAGGTCAGAAAAAGAGCGAAATCTATCATTATGAAGGCGGTCTGAAAGAATACGCAGAATTCCTTAACAGAAACAAGGATGCAATTCATAAGGAAGTTATATACTTTGAAGTGGCAAAGGATACCTATGAAGTGGAAGTTGCCATGCAGTATACAGACAGCTATAACGAAAATATTCTGGGATACGCCAATAATATCAACACAACAGATGGCGGTACTCATCTGGTAGGATTTAAAAGTGCTCTGACTCGTGTCATCAACGACTACGGCAAGAGAGCCAAGCTTCTGAAGGAAAATGATGAAACTCTGTCCGGTGATGATGTAAGAGAAGGTCTGACTGCAATCATTTCCGTAAAGCTGTCAGAACCACAGTTTGAAGGTCAGACCAAGGCTAAGCTTGGAAACAGTGAAATCAGAGGTTTCGTGGAAACCACCACCAGTGAATATCTGATGGCATTCCTGGAAGAAAATCCGGCGCCGGCCAAGATCATTCTGGAAAAATGTGTTCGGGCAGCCCGTGCCAGAGAAGCAGCCAGAAAAGCAAGAGATATGACCAGAAGAAAGGGCGCTCTGGACAGTTATTCCCTGCCGGGAAAACTGGCGGACTGCTCCGATAAGGATCCGGCAAACTGCGAGATCTTCCTGGTCGAGGGTGATTCTGCAGGCGGCTCCGCCAAGGACGGAAGAGACAGAAAGCGTCAGGCCATCCTGCCTCTCAGAGGTAAGATCCTCAATGTGGAAAAAGCCAGACTGGATAAAATCCTCAATTCCGATGAAATCAAGAATATGATTACAGCATTCGGCTGCGGTATCGGAGAAGATTTCAACATCGAAAAACTCCGGTATCACAAGATTATCATCATGACCGATGCCGATGTGGACGGTGCCCATATTCGTACGCTGCTGCTTACCTTCTTCTACCGGTACATGAAGCCTCTCATTGAAGGCGGATACGTGTATGCGGCTCAGCCTCCTCTGTTCCAGGTGAAGAAAGGCAAAGAAGTTTACTATACTTATGATGATGCAGAGCAGAAAAAGCTTCTGGAATCTCTGGCAGACAAGCCGGGCAAGGCAGACATCCAGAGATACAAAGGTCTTGGTGAAATGGATGCGGAGCAGCTGTGGGAAACCACCATGGACTATAACCACAGAACGCTGATCCAGATTACACTGGAAGACAGCATTGCGGCAGATGAGATTTTTACAACCCTGATGGGGGACAAGGTGCCGCCGAGAAAGAAATTTATCGAAGAAAACGCCCAGTATGCCACACTGGATATTTAGGAAAGGAGGGCATAATACATGGATACATTTTTAGAAGATCAGCGCATGAAACAGCATGAGATTCATGACGAAATGAAAAATTCCTACATCGACTATGCCATGAGCGTCATTGTAGGACGTGCCCTTCCGGACGTGAGAGACGGTCTGAAACCGGTACACAGAAGAATTCTCTATGGCATGAGCGAGCTGGGCGTCACGCCGGACAAGCCACATAAAAAATCGGCCCGTATCGTCGGTGAAGTTATGGGTAAATATCACCCGCACGGTGACTCCTCTATCTACGATGCCATGGTTCGTCTGGCACAGCCGTTCAATATCCGCTATCCGCTGGTAGACGGTCACGGTAACTTCGGTTCTGTGGACGGAGACGGCGCTGCCGCCATGCGCTATACGGAAGCCAGAATGACGCCGCTGGCACTGCAGATGCTGCGGGATATTGAAAAAGAAACAGTGGATTTCGATCCGAACTTTGACGGAGAAGAAAAAGAACCGAGAGTTTTGCCGGCCAGATTCCCGAATCTGCTGGTAAATGGTTCCAACGGTATTGCTGTAGGTATGGCGACATCCATCCCTCCGCATAACCTGGGAGAAGTGATCGATGCATCCGTGGAACTGATCGATAACCCGGATGCTACAGTGGATGATCTGATGAAGCATGTAAAAGGCCCGGATTTTCCGACCGGCGCCATGATCATGGGGAAAACGCCGATGAAAGAGGCATACCGGACAGGACAGGGAAAGGTTCTGGTCCGTTCTGTTTCTGAGATTGAAGAACTGTCCCATGGAAAACAGCAGATTGTGGTGACGGAAATCCCGTATCAGGTCAATAAGGCCAGACTGATCGAGAAAATCGCAGAACTGGTGAAGGATAAGAAGGTAGACGGCATTTCTGCCATCCGGGACGAATCCAACCGGAAAGGCATGCGTATCGTCATCGAATTGAAAAAAGATGCCAATGCCAACATCATTCTCAACCGGCTTTATAAGCATACCCAGCTGCAGGACAGCGTTTCCATGATTATGCTGGCTCTGGTGGACGGCAAGCCGAAGATCTGCAATCTGAAGGATATGCTGGTGGAATACCTGAAACACCAGAAAGAAGTTGTCACCAGAAGAACCATTTACGATAAAAAGAAAGCAGAAGCCAGAGCACACATCTTAGAAGGTTTACGAATTGCTCTGGATAACATCGATGAAATCATAAAGATCATCCGTACCAGCTACAATGATGCCAAGGAACGGCTCATGGAACGGTTCTCACTTTCCGAGATCCAGGCTCAGGCCATTCTGGATATGCAGCTGAGACGTCTGCAGGGTTTGGAAAAAGAGAAGATCGAAAATGAATATCAGGAGCTGCTGAAAAAAATCGCGTACTATAATGAACTGCTGTCTGATGTTCATAAGCTGATGGGCGTGATCAAAGATGAGCTGCTGGAAATCAAGGATAAATGGGGCGACAAGCGCCGCACCAAGATCAAGGCAGATGCGCAGGAAATCGATGAAGAGGATCTGATTCAGGAAGAAAACGTCTGCATTACCCTGACCCATCTGGGTTATGTGAAGAGAGTGCCTGTGGATACCTACCGGGCGCAGAAGCGGGGCGGCAAAGGAATCACGGGACTTACCACCAAGGAAAACGACTTCGTGAAGGATCTGATTATGACCTCCACTCATGACTATCTGATGTTCTTTACCAACACCGGCAAAGCACACAAGATCAAGGCATACGAAATTCCTGAGGCTGCCAGAACGGCCAAGGGTATTCCAATTGTCAACTTCCTTAACCTGATGTCCAGAGAAAGAGTCACTGCGGTAATTCCAATCCGGGAATTCTCCGAAGACCAGTATCTCATCGGTGTCACCAAACAGGGTATTATTAAAAAGACATCCTTGTCCAACTTTGATACCAACCGGAAGACCGGCCTGATTGCCATGAATCTGAAGGATGGAGATGAACTCATCGGCATCCAGCAGACCACCGGCAGAAACAATGTGATTATCGTGACCAAACACGGCAAGTGCATCTGCTTCTCCGAAGATGATGTACGTCCGATGGGCAGAATTGCCGGCGGCGTCCGGGCCATCAATCTGGAAAAGGATGATGAAGTGGTATCCATGCAGCTAGTGGAACCGGGTCAGGAACTGCTGGTTGTGACCAGAAACGGTTACGGAAAGCGGACCAGAGTGGAAGATTACAAGATCCAGGTTCGCGGCGGCAAGGGACTTCTGACCTATGATAAGGCCAAGTTCAAGAAGACCGGCGAACTGGTCGGTGCGATGGTAGTCAGCGAAGATGACGATATCATGCTGATCAATTCCGACGGCATTATCATCCGTATGAAGGCCAGCGAAGTATCCAGACTGGGCCGGGCCACCCAGGGCGTGAAGATTATGAGCGTCAATGAAGACGCCAATATCATCGCACTGGCGAAGGTTGCCAGAGACGATTCCATCGAAGAGAAGGAAGAAAGTCAGGAAAACCAGACGACCAGTGACGACGGTCAGGAACAGATGAAGCTGTAAATTCCGTATACAACGAAAGGAAGTGTCAGGATGGCAGACAGAATTAAATTCATGATTCCGGGAAAGCCCGCTTATCTTACCATGGTAAGGCTGGCAATCGGTTCCATCGCCGATATGTCGGGATTTGATATCGAAGAAATTGAGGATATAAAAACCGCTGTGAGCGAAGCATGCAAGAATATATCCTGTCATGGTCTTTCCGGTTTCGCCGAAGAATACACGGTGGAATGTGTGGCAGAGGAAGGCAGAATGGAAATCTATGTGACAGACAACAGCGATGGTCATGTATTGGAAAAAGTGGCGAAACCATGTCTGGATTGCCCGAATGAAGGAAATCTGGGTGTGTTTGTAATTCAGTCACTGATGAATGAGATAGAACTGATTGACAGTGCCCAGGGTAAAAAAACAATCAGAATGGTGAAATATAAATGACATCCGATCTTTTTAAAGAATATGCAAAGAACCCAACCATTGAGCTAAGAAATCAGCTGGTGGAAGAAAATCTGTATATGGTGGACATACTGATTCGAAAGTATCTGGGAAAAGGCGTGGATTACGATGATCTGTATCAGGTAGGGGCCCTTGCACTGGTTTCTGCAGTGGAACGGTTCGACCCTGAGAAAGGATTCGAGTTTAAAAGCTTTGCCACGCCTACCATTCTCGGAGAAATCAAAAAGTATTTCAGAGACAAACAGTGGAGCCTGAAAGTACCTAGGCGTATGAAGGAAATCTCTTCGAAAGTTCAGGAAGTCAGGGATCAGCTGACGACCAGCCTGGGCCGCGCCCCTACGCTGGAAGAAATTTCAGAACACACCGGATTTTCGCATGAGCAGATTATGCAGGCCATGGAAAGTGCCAAAGCTTATGGAACTTTTTCTCTGGACAGTGCCGGAAACAGCCTGGGGGATGACGGCGAAGAAAATCTTCTGGAAAAGTATGTGGGGTTCGAGGAAATCGGTTATGAGCGTATTGAGATTAACGAGATCATCACAACCGTTCTGGAAAAGCTGAGTGACACATACCGTTATGTATTCAGAGAACGGTTTCTGTTTAACAAATCACAGTCAGAAATCGCACAGGCTCTGGGCGTTTCCCAGATGACCGTCTCCCGTGCGGAAAAAGCCATTGTGGAGCGGTTTAAGAAAGAAATGAATCGATAGACCGGGTAGCCGGCCAATATCGAAGGAAGGAAAATAGAGTATGAAACGAGTTTTTTCCGGCGTACAGCCGACAGGAAACATTCACCTGGGAAATTATCTGGGTGCACTGAAGCAGTTCGTAGAGCTGCAGGATGATCATGAATGCATTTACTGTATCGTGGACGAGCATGCCATCACCGTGCCGCAGGATCCGAAAGCCCTGCGGGAGCATATTCTGGATGTGGCTGCCCTGTATCTGGCGGTAGGAGTCGATCCAAAGAAATCCATCGTTTTCGTGCAGTCTGATGTTCCGGGTCACGCAGAACTGGGATGGGTGCTGACCTGCCAGTCCTATACCGGCGAGCTGTCCAGAATGACCCAGTTCAAGGATAAAAGCAAGAATAAAGAGTCCGCACCGACTGGTCTGTTCACCTATCCGGTGCTGATGGCTGCCGACATTCTGCTGTATGATACGGACATCGTTCCGGTGGGTAACGATCAGAAGCAGCATATTGAGCTGTGCCGCGACATTGCCACCCGGGTAAACAACAAATACAAGAAGACCTTCGTCATTCCGGAAGGCCGCTATCTGAAGGAAGGCGCCCGCATTATGGCCCTGGATGATCCGACGAAAAAGATGAGCAAGAGCGC
>JAQXSU010000051.1 GCA_029219125.1 Bacillota bacterium | reverse complement strand
GATGACATTATTTTTTACGGATATCTCTGGCAGCAGAAAAAGTGTTTCGGACTGGACTATAACGACCTGATCAAATTTACCCTGTACATCTTCCGGGAAAATCCGGAAATCCGGCTGAAGTGGCAGAAACGGCTGGAGTATATCATGATTGATGAGTTTCAGGATATCGATGCACTGCAGTATGAACTGATGGAAGTCCTGGCCGGCTATCATGGGAATCTGTTCGTGGTGGGCGACCCGGACCAGACCATATATACCTGGCGCGGCGCCAACGTGAAGTACCTGATGGATTTTGAGAAGAATTTCCCGGGCACCAGAACAATCCTGATGATGAAAAACTACCGTTCCACGCCGCAGATCCTTGCGGCAGCCAACCAGCTCATCCGCAAGAACGGTACCCGGATCGAAAAGGATCTGATTTCCACCCTGCCGGACGGCCTGAAGGTTCTGTGCCATCACGGGGAAACGGAAGGGGAAGAAGCGGAATGGATTGCCGCGAAGATGCGCCAGCTTTCGGAAGCGGGCGTACCGTTTCGGCATATGACGGTGCTTTACCGGGCCCATTATGTGAGCCGGCATATCGAGGAAGCGCTGCTAAAGGAAAAAATACCGTACACCATTTACAGCGGTGTGCCGTTTTTCGAACGGATGGAGATCAAGGACGCTCTCAGCTACCTGCGGCTTATCGGCTACCGGGACGATTTGTCGTTTCTGCGGGTTGCCAATGTGCCGAAACGAAATCTGGGCCAGCGGCGCATGGCGTGGCTGACGGCGTACGCGGAGCAAAATCCATGCTCCCTGTTTGATGCCCTTCGGCACGGCGTGTCGGAGGAGCCGGGACTGTTTCAGGGAACGGGAGCCGGAGAATTTCTGCAGATGGTGGAACGTCTCGGCGAGCATTATGAAACGAAACCGGTTTCGGAGCTTTTATCGCAGGTGCTGGATCAGAGCGGCTACGAAGCCATGCTTCGCACCGAGGGCAGCCAGCAGAGGCTGGACAATCTGGCAGAGCTGAAGCAGTCGATTCATCTTTACGAGATCTCCTGCGGGGAAGAATGCAATCTGGAACATTATCTTGCCCATGTGGCACTGTTTACCAATGGAGATCTGGAAGATGCCGAAGACAAGGTGAAGCTGATGACGGTCCATACGGCCAAGGGACTGGAATTCCCGTATGTTTTTCTCTGCGGCATGAATGAGGGCATCTTCCCGTCACGAAAAACTTCTACGCTGCAGGCCATGGAGGAGGAGCGACGGCTGGCTTTCGTGGCGTTAACCCGTGCGGAGAAAGCACTTTTCCTGACAGAAGCAGAAGGTAGAAACTTTGATGGTTCACCGCGGTATCCGTCACGGTTTCTCCTGGATATGGGGCCGGATGTACTGGAGTATGACCGAAAGCCTGCGGATACACTGGTGGAGCAGACCAGGAATTTTGTGGAAGCAAAAGATCGTTTCCTGACGGATGAAAAGGGACAGACTGTTTTCGGGCCGGGACAGCGGGTGCGCCACAGCGTTTTCGGAAAAGGGACGATAGTGGAGGTCGATGCAGAGCGACAGGCATGGGTGATCCTGTTTGACGAACTGCAGACGCCGCGAACCCTTACTTTTCGGGCAAAGCTTGCGACAGATATCGGTTGACAAAATGTGAGCAGGGAGATAAGATGGAAAATATCAACTGAAAAGAATAAAAAACTGAAAAGGGGTTGTAGAAGGGTATGATAGAACAACGGTTAAGAGAAACAATCATAAGTGCGGATGAAGCAGCGAGACTGGTAAGATCCGGCGATCGGGTCTATGTGGGAACAGCAAGCAGCTTCGCCTATGAACTGATGGATGCACTTTGGGAGCGGAGAGATGAGCTGGAGAATGTAGCGATCCTTTGCAGCATGGCGTTGAAACCGTCAAAAATGTTGGGTACGGACTGGGAAGAACGGAATCCCTTTCATGTTGAAACATTTTTTCTGGGGCAGCAGGAGAGGGTAGCTCACCGGAAGCACGGTATGCCCCTGGAATTTACGTCTTTCCATTTGAGCCAGGTGGATCTTTGGTGCAGGAATGTGGGAAGACCGGATGTCTGTTTTTTTGAAGTGTCCAGGCCAGATGAGGAGGGATTTGTTTCCTGTGGTCCAAGCGGTGGCAGCATGTTTACATATCTGAAAGAAAATGCCAGGGTCGTAGTATTGGAAAGCAATGCCCAGACGCCATATATCATGAACGGAGAAGCACACCGTATTCATATATCACAGGCAGATGGAATGATCCTTACGGATTCTGCAGTTTCGCCGTTGCCAATAGATGAGATCGATGAGGTGTCGCAGAGAATATCGGACCTGGTGCTGGAGGAAGTTCCGGATGGCGCGACAATCCAGCTGGGGCTGGGGAAGGTGTCTACTGCCATAGGTTACGGTTTGATGAAGCGAAATGACCTTGGAATTTTCTCGGAACTTTTCAGCGAGCCCATGATGCATCTGATGAAGAACGGAAACGTAACGAATCGCTGCAAAGGATTTATGGACGGCCAGTCGGTCTTTGCATTTTCTCTGGGGACGAAAGAGATGTACGACTACATGGATCATAATCCGCTGCTCTACAGCGGGACGTTTCCGTTTGTCAATGACCCGAGAAATATCGCGAAAAATAAACGGATGATTTCTATTAATACGGCGATGTCTGTGGATCTCTTCGGGCAGGTTGCCGCGGATTCCATGGGTTGGACACAGCAAAGCGCAGTGGGAGGCCAGATTGATTTCGTGAAGGGTGCACAGTGGTCTGAAGGCGGGAAATCTATCATCGCACTTGCATCCAGTTTTGAAAAAAACGGTGAAAGAAAAAGTAAGATTTCGCTCTGCTTTCCGCCGGGAACTGCAGTAACCACACCTCGGTCAGAAGTGCAGTATATCGCTACGGAGTATGGATGTGTCAACTTGAAGAACCTGAAT